>CAQHJP010000135.1 GCA_948801035.1 uncultured Bacilli bacterium | reverse complement strand
TCTATATTTACTCTATAAAAATTATTACCTATTTGATAAGTAAAAATATTATTTTTCTTTTCAAGAAATTCTTCTAATTTATAAGCTGATTTTTCTAAATCTTGTGTTATTTTAGTTTGAATTTTAGCTTCTTCATTACTTTTTACAATATAATCCAATGCTTCTATTTGATATTCAAAAGTTAATAAGGCTAATTCATCATGAGTAGTTATAAATATAATCTGTGCGGTCTTCTGCTTGTTACGTATTAAATTTGCTAATTCAATTCCATTTTTATCATCTGGTTTCGAACTCAATTGAATATCTAAAAAATAAATGTCAGGAAGTTTAGAGCTAGAATTAATAAACTGAAATATTGACTCATAGGAATAAAAAGTGTTACTTATCTCAAATTTTTGATGTTCACTAGATAAAAATATACATGATTTTTTAATCATATAATTGATATGTTCATTTTGATCTCTATCATCTTCACAAATAGCGATTTTAAAAGTTCTCATCTATTCATCTACTCCAACTATATTTAAAGTAAAAATAAACCAATTATTATTTATTCGATAATTTACAAATAATGTAGGATATTTTTGTTTTAATTGATTAATATTCGAAAGTCCTAATCCTTGATGATTCTTCTTAGTAGAAAAACCAGTTTGTTGAATTTTAGACAGTTGAGGAATATTTTTTATTTTATTTCTAATCTCAAAAGTAAATGTTTTCCCATTTTGAAATATATATGCATTTATTTCACCAATTTGATTATTTTTACTTTCTTCAATTGCATTATCAAAAGCAATTCCAATAATTCTACTTAAATCAAAAGGATTAACTAGTTTATCTAAATTATCAATCTTAGTGGCACATTCAAAACTAAATTTTATATTATTTCTATCAATTTCATTTATTTTGCTAATCAAAATACTTTTAACTTGCAGATCCTTTACTCTTATCAAATCTTTGTATTCTTCAAAATTTTCTTGATCTAATTCATTTTCTGAATATCTGTCTAACTTATTAATTAATATATCATTATCATCTTCTTTAATAGCATTACGCAAGCTTATTAACATATTTCGATAATCATGTTTAAATCTGCGTAATTTTTCTTCACTATATTCCAAGTTTTTCAAATATGACTTGAGGTTATTTTCTCTTTCTTTATTAAGTCTATCCTCTAATCGTCTATCAAATAACTTATTCTGAATATAGAATGCATATATCATAAACAAAAATTGAATAAATAAAAGGAGCGCAGTAATTAAAATTCCAGTTAAATCTTGATTTGCTTTCATACTTATTAAGCCAATTATATGGAGCGCTATAAATGCATAAACAATTAATCCAAGAAGAAGATAGTTTTTTTCTTTAATGAATAATTGGTATAATTTTACTCTTTTAATTAAAAAATAAACCAAAACATAATAAGTAACTGCTATTGGCACAAAATACGATGTAATTATTGGAAATGACAGTCCAATTAATCGTATAAACAAATCAGCCGCATAAGTAATCAAATTAGCAAATAAAATTGTACTAACTATTTTACTTAACTGACTTTTCTTACTATAAAAAAATATTACTAAAATCAAAAAAATAGCTTGCCCAATTATAAAATCTAGAATAATTATACTAATCACTAAAATTATTATAATTTTTAGTATATCCTTTATACTACCTAGTCTATACTGATTTAATTCATAAAATATTAATAACTGATAACTATAGGAAAATAGAAATAGCAAATAAGTGAAAATAGCAAACATTATAACTACTCAAACTTTCTAAAATAAATCTTAGGATATCATCTATTTTTTCAATAGAAAAGAGGATGATTATTTTCATCCTCTCTTTTTACCACGTTCCAAACGAAG
>CAQHJP010000134.1 GCA_948801035.1 uncultured Bacilli bacterium | reverse complement strand
TGAATATGAAAAATATACAGCTATATAATTTATTACTCTTACACTATTAATTTCTAGATTAGAAATTGATTTATAAGCAATGATTAATAAAAATAAACAAAGCAAGAAAGAATATCTATAATAAAATCCTACTGGTATAGTAAAAGCATGAAATATAAAATTAAATAAACCTATAAAACATGGTAGTATCATAATTATTATTAAAGTAAGAGTTAAATATTTATTTTTTTTATCAATCTTTTTATTTTTTAAATATAAGTATACTAGTGGTAGAGTTATAATACCACAATATATATTAATTGCATTTGTATCAAATGGACTATCACCATCAATAGTAGCCATATATGTTTTAGCAAGTAAATTAAATATATTATAATCAAAATAAAATATATCTTTAAATTTAATACTTCTGCCATAAGAAGTCATTTCAATTATACATGGAATTAAAAATATAAAACAAGCTATACCAGTTAATATTGATATTATAAAAAATTTTTTACTTAATTTAATTATAGTTTTTTTATCTTGTTTTAAATTATATTTAGTAAATATTTCATAATAAAAATAAAGAACTAAAAATATACACAGCATATATGCTATATAATAATTTGAATAAATTGATATAAATAGAGTTACAATATATAAAATTGGAGATTTGTTATTAATTATATTATCAAGTCCAAGTAGTACTAGTGGCGCAAGTAATACAACATCTAACCACATTATTTCTAAAAAATAGTTTAAATTGTATCCCATAAATGCATAAAGTAAGCTAAAAGCTAAAATTATACAATTGTTTTTATTAAACTTTTTACTCATATATATATACATTGTTAAACCACATAAGCTAAGTTTAATAAGCGTTAGTATAGTCATAAAATCAAGTATATAGTTTTTATTTACAAATTTAAGTAAAAAATTAAATGGACTGGATAAATAGTAAAAATATGTTCCAATCATACTCCCACCTAATGATTTATAAAATGAATAAAATATACTATTAGTTCCATCTAAAACACCTTTTAAATAATTCATAAGTGGAAAGTACTGAGCATAAGAATCACCCATAATAATCATTTTATTAGTGAATAATCCATTTATTAAAAATACAATTAAATAAACTAAAAATGGAATAAAAAAAGATAATATTAAAAATTTTTTATTTTTCATATTTCACATCCTTTAATTATTATACCATAAGAAAATAAAATGATTAGAATTTAAAATTTAAAATATATAATAAAATCTTATTTTGCTTTAAATAAATCTTTATTAAATAAAAATATTTTATAACTTAACACATTGCACTTTATTTTATTTTATAGTATAATTACATAGTAGGAGTGATTGTATGAGTAATCCAATAGGACATACTTTTATGTATAATATAATAATACTTTTTATAGTTATAGTTTTTGCTTTTTTAGCAGGTACATTAAGCTATTATAAAGCATTTAAAATAAATAATAGAATTGTTTATATAATTGAAAAATATGAAGGATATAATAGTCTTGCTAGAAAAGAAATTGATGAAGTTTTAACTACTTTTGGTTACGATACTGACAAGAGAAATTTAAAATGCGATGAATTTTATAAGGGAATGCAATTAGTTGATGATACAACTAAGAATTTTAGATATTGCATTTATGTTGATGAAGATAGAACTGTTAATGAATATTTTGTATATGGTGTAAAAACATATATGACAATTGAACTTCCTATTGTAAGTTTTATTAGAATACCTATATTTACTAAAACTAATCAAATATATAAATTTACAAGTAAGGCACAACCAACAAATTTCGAAAGATAGTATACTATCTTTTTTTGTAAAGTAAAAATCTAATTTAGCTTAATCTATTGTGGTATTTTTAAACTTATAGTATAATTAATATAGAATTGGGGTGGATAACTTGAAAGAAGCAATAGGAACATCATATGTGTTTTCTCTTATAATAACTTTTGTTGGTATATTAATTGCTATATATGTAGGGTCAATTGCTTATAGCAAGGGATTTAAAATTAGAAATAAAATAATTGATATTATAGAACTTCATGAAGGTTATGATTATAATAC
>CAQHJP010000133.1 GCA_948801035.1 uncultured Bacilli bacterium | reverse complement strand
CATATGAAATTTAATTCCTTGTATATCAAGATTGTTTAAATATTTAACAGTATCTATCATCATTTTTTTAGTTTCATAAGGTAGACCATTAATAATATGCACAACAACATTTATATTGTATTTTCTAAGTTTTAAAACACAATCTTCAAAACATTTTAAATCATGACATCTATTAATTAAGATAGATGTTTTTTCATGTATAGTTTGTAGTCCAAGCTCTATAGTTAAAAATGTTTTTTTATTTAATTCTTTTAAATACTCTAGGCATTCATCATTTATGCAGTCAGGCCTTGTTGCAATTGAAAGTCCAATTACATTATCTTTTTTTAAAATGGACTCGTATTTTTCTTTTAATACACTAGTGGGTGCATATGTATTTGTTCTTGCTTGGAAATATCCTATATATTTTCCGCCACTCCATTTTTTTTCCATCATTAATACACCTTTATTAAATTGCTCATCTAAGGTATCACTAATATCTCCTGCATATTCACCACTACCTAAACTGCTACAGTAAATACATCCACCTTTATTTAAATGCGGGCATGAAAACCCCGCATTTAAACATATTTTAAATACTTTAGATTTAAATTTATTTTTATAATAATAATCTACAGTATGATATCTTTTATTATTATATGTATATTTAAACTTCATTTAATCACCTAATAAATTGTAACATAAAAGTTTACTAAAATAAATAATTAAAAAAAATAATGCATTTTATTTAATTATTTGGTATAATTATAAAGGAGGTAAGAAAATGAAAAAGAATTCAACATTTAAAGTATTGATGGTAACGTTTTTTATTGTTGTATTATTATCATGGATAATTCCAGCAGGATATTATCAAAGTGGAAACTATATAGGTATAAATGATACTATACCAGTAGGTGTGTATGATTTAGTTAGGGTACCTGTCCTTACTATCGCATCATTTATTCAATATGGTGTATTATTTTTAGCCATTGGCGGATTTTATGGTATTTTAAGTAAAACAGGAGTGTTTTATAGTTTAGTAGATAAAGTATCTAAAAAATATGATAAAAAGAAAAATTCATTTTTAGTATTTGTAGTATGTTTATTTTCTATTTTATCAGCACTAACTGGGCTTAATTACTTTATGTTTATTTTAGTACCACTATTTACTGCTATGCTACTTAAATTAGGTTTTAATAAATTAAATAGTATGACTGCTACTATAGGAAGTATAATAGTAGGTAATATATCAAATATATTAGGATTTAATGTATGGGGATATATTTCTTATTTTACAGGACTTAGTATGACTACTTACATTTATGTAAGAATTATATTATTTGTAATGTTAACAGTTTTACTTATTTTAATGTTATTAAAATTAAATAAAAATGATATTAAAAAAGAAACTAAGAAAAATAGTAAAAAAGAAAGTAAGGATACAAAAGAAGAAGTTTTAATACCACTTTTAGAAAGTGTTAAAACTAAAAAGAGTAATGTACCTTTTATAGTTATATTTATGATACTTCTTATAGTAATGTTTATATCACAATATAACTGGGTATATTCATTTAAAATAGATGTATTCTCAAATATGTATGAAACAATTACAAACTTTAAAATTGCAGGATATCCTATATTTGGTAAATTATTATCTGGACTTTCTGAATTTGGATTTTTAGGTAATTATGATTTAGTTGTAATGCTAATATTATCTGGGCTTCTTATAGCTTGGGTATATAACGTTAAAATGCGTGATGCATTTGATGGTTTTATAAGTGGCGCAAAAGAAATGCTTCCAACAGCTATTTATTCAATGCTTGCATGTGTAATTTTCGCATCACTATTAAATATGAATGATGGACAATACTCATCAAATTTCTTAAATACAATTGTTAGTAAATTATCTAAAACAAATGAGTTTTCAATTGCAAATACAACATTAATAAGTTTATTTACAAGTATAGGGTATAATGATTTATACACACTTATGGGTAATTATAGTAGCTTATTTACTATTAATGCATCAATTCAAGCAGTACTATTACAAGGTATAAATGGACTTGTTATGTTACTATCTCCAACAAGTATACTTTTAATTGCAGGTTTAACATATAATGACATATCTTATAAAGAATGGATTAAACATATTTATAAATATGCACTTATTGCACTTGGAATACTTATAGTTGTAACATTTATTTTAACAACATTAATATAAAATTAAAACACTATTTTAAT
>CAQHJP010000132.1 GCA_948801035.1 uncultured Bacilli bacterium | reverse complement strand
GGTTGGAAATAGTAAAGGGAATTTATATTTAGTATTTACTAAAGATGGTGAATTTGTTGACTATAAAGAATTCATTTAAAATTCACATTCTTTTTTATTTTGCAGCGTTTATAGCATTTGTAACAGGATATTTTAAAAATTTTATTATATTCACATTAATTATTATAGTGCATGAATTTGGACATATATTAGCGGCTTTATTTTTTAAATGGAAAATAGAAAAAGTAATTATACTTCCTTTTGGGGGTATAACTATTTTTAATGAAGATATAGATAAAAGCTTAGTAGAAGAATTTATAATAGCTATATCTGGACCCATATTTCAAATTGTTTTATATTTGATATTTAAAGATAATTATTTATTTAATCTATATAATAAAATTATATTAGTATTTAATTTAATTCCTATATATCCTTTGGATGGCTCTAAAATATTAAATGTTATATTAAATAAATTTATTTCATTTAAAACGAGTCATTTAATAACTATTTATATATCTTTAATTTTAATATTTATAATTATACTAAATAATCTTAATTTGATGTTATTTTTAATATTTATATTTTTAATAAAAGGAGTAATTATAGATTATAAAAAACATAAATATTATATAAATAAGTTTTTTATAGAAAAATTAATACATAAAAAGGAATATAAAAATAAAAAAATAATAAAAAATATATATAAAATGAAAAAACAAACTAATCATTTAGTAAAATATAGTAATAAGTACTATAAAGATATTGAAATTATTAGGAATTTGTTTGACAAATAGTACTTAATGTGCTAAAATTAATAACTGTGTAGAGACCTCTCTACAACCGCGCAGAAAAGGTTATAAAAAAATGATTTTACCTTAATGGCGAGTCTTAGATTATAAAGGAGGTATATATGAAAGCTGTTATTGAAGCTGGTGGAAAGCAATACTACGTTTTAGAAGGGTCAGAAATTTACATTGAAAAAGTAAATGATGAAGTTGGATCTAAAATTAAATTTAACTGTTTAATGTTAAATGGTGTTTGTGGTAAACCTTATTTATCAAATGTTGAAGTTGTTGGTGAAGTTTTAAAACATGGTAAAAATAAAAAAATAAAGATTTTTAAATATAATCAAAAGAAAAATTATCATAGAACTCAAGGACATCGTCAACCATACACTAAAGTTGTAATTAAAACTATTAAAGAAAAATAATGATAAAAGTATTAATAAAAGGTAATATTGATAGTATTAAAGTTACTGGGCATGCTAATTACGATAAATATGGGAAAGATATAGTATGTGCATCAGTATCATCTATTTTAATTACTACTGTAAATGCAATAATTAGAATAGATAAAACTTCTATTAAACTAGATGATAAAAATGGTATAGTTATAGATGTACTAAGAAAAGATGATGTTGTTTTAAAATTATTAGTAAATTTATGTGATTTACTTGAAGATTTACAAAAAGAATATCCTAAATATATAGAAATAAGGAGGTGTTAATTGTGTTAGAATTAATGCAATTAAATATACAATTATTTGCTCACAAAAAAGGAAAAGGTTCAACTAAAAACGGACGTGATTCAATATCAAAAAGATTAGGCGCAAAAGCTGCTGATGGTGAGTATGTAACAGGTGGTTCAATTCTTTATAGACAAAGAGGAACTAAAGTATATCCAGGCGTAAATGTTGGAATTGGTTCTGATGATACTGTTTATGCTAAAGTATCAGGATATGTTAAATATGAAAGAGTTGGAAAAGATAGAAAACAAGTTAGCATTTATGAAGAAAGATAATTCTTTCTTTTTTTATTTACTTTTTGTAAAGTTATTACGATTAACCGTAATAACTTTATACAATATTTTAAACAATCTATAATTGCAAAAAACTAAAATTTATGATAATATGTATATAGATGGAAGAAATTCCATAAAATAAAAAAGGGAATACTTAACTTGCTATGTTGAGTACTCACCTAAATTTGGGTATGTACTTAATCTTTTGCCAGATTGAGTACTTTTCTTTTATCTAGATTACTATATTACTAGAGTAAAAAGTAAGGCTATTAATAAAAAGATAATTAGAATAAAAGATAGAATCAAAAAATCTTTCTTATGCATGTTATCAGCCTCCTTCCTAAAAGAAGTTGGCAAGTACTCAAAAGTTAAATATTCCTATTACTATTATATTAAATATATGTTTGTATTACAACTATATAATTATTTTTCATATTTAATATAT
>CAQHJP010000131.1 GCA_948801035.1 uncultured Bacilli bacterium | reverse complement strand
AATATTGCACTATCTGAAAGCGGTATTATTCTTTCTTTAGCTCCTTTACCCATAACTTTAAGTAAGCAAGAATCAAAATCTATATCATTTACTTTAATAGATACAAGTTCAGATACACGTGTTCCTGTTGCATACATACATTCAAGCATTGCTTTATTTCTATAACTATATTCATTTACTAAATCTATATCTAAAAGTTTATCTACTTCATTTATAGATAAAACTTTGGGTAAAATTTTATTTTTTTTAGGCGCATCTATTAAATCAGAAGGATTAGATTTAAAGTTTTTTGTTATAACCAAAAATTTATAAAATGATTTAACAACAGAAATATTATGATTTATTGTACTGGACTGTAAATGCTCATTTTTTAAATACTTTATATAATTTATTATGTCGCCTCTTTTCATATTGTCTATATTTAAATTGTTTTTACTTATATATATATAAAATTTATACAAATCATTCATATATGATTCTATAGTTTTCTCACTATATTTTTTATCGATTAATAAATAATTATAAAAATCTATTGCTAAATTGTTAAATTTATTTTCATTTTTAATAAATTTCATTATTATCACCATATTAATTATATCATTTTTTAATAATATTTGATAAAATATATTTGGTGATATATATGAAACCTTTAGCTATTTTACTTAGACCTAATTCTTTAAAAGATATAATAGGTCAAACTCATTTGGTTGGCAAAGATAAAATACTTACTAATTTAGTAAAAAATAAAAAATTGTTTTCAATGATACTATATGGTAAACCTGGTTGTGGTAAGACTAGTATTGCACATGCAATTGTAAATGATTTATCTATTAAACATATAGTTTTAAATGCAACTATTAATAATAAGCAAGACTTTGATATTGCAATAGAAGAAGCTAAAGCAAATGATGGACTTGTTTTAATTATGGACGAAATACATAGGTTAAATAAGGATAAACAAGATTTATTACTACCCTATTTAGAAAGCGGTTTAATTACTTTGATTGGACTTACAACATCTAATCCATATCATAAAATTAATCCAGCAATAAGAAGCAGATGTCAAATTTTTGAACTTAAAGAATTAACTATACAAGATATAGAAAAAGCTTTAAAAAAAGCATGTAAAACTGATTATTTAAAAGGAATTAAAATTAATAATGAGGCAATTAGAATAATTGCTAAATTATCAAGTGGTGATATAAGAAGTGCATATAATTTGCTTGAAGTTTGTTACTATTCTACATCAGATAAAGTAATTACACCTGATATTGTAAAAAATATAAATAATAAACCAATATTTTTTACTGATAAAGATGAAGATGGACATTATGATTTACTTTCTGCATTTCAAAAATCTATTAGAGGTAGTGATGTAAATGCAGCACTTCATTATCTTGCTAGATTAATTATTTCTGAAGATTTAGATAGTATTTATAGAAGAATGAGTGTTATTGCATATGAAGATATAGGACTAGCAAATCCTTCAATGGGACCTAAGGTTGATGCTTGTATTAATGCATGTGAAAGATTAGGATTACCTGAGGCACGAATTCCTTTATCTGTAGTTGTAGTTGAGCTAGCTCTATCTCCAAAATCTAATAGTGCACATGTTGCTTTAGATTATGCCATTAATGATATAAAAAATGGCAATGTAGGTTCTGTTCCAAATCATATAAAAACAAATTCTAAAGATTATTTATATCCTCACGATTTTCCAAATTCTTATGTTGTACAACAATATTTACCAGATAATTTAAAAAATAGACAATACTATAAACCTAAAACTACTAGTAAATATGAACAAAGTCTAAAAAGTGTATATGATAAAATAAATAAAACAAAAGCCGACTAAGTCAGCTTTTTAAATATATTATAAAATAGGTTTTCTAAGTTTTTCTAACCCATCCATTTGTATTTTTCTTGCACGTTCTAGGCATATATTAAACTTCTTACCAGCCTCTTTTAAAGTTAAATCTTCATAAAAACGTAAATCAAGAATTTTTCTTTCTCTTTCTTTTAAAGTAGGAATTACACTATTTATCTTTTCTATTTGTAAGTTTTTAAGTAAAATATCATCACTTATATAGTACTCATCCTCACCATTATTATGTTTAGAATTGTACTCATCTAAACTTACTTCTTTTTTTACTATTTTATTTAACTCATATTTGATTTCTTTATGAGCTCCACTCCACATGCACATGTATATATAATTGTATCTATTATTATTAATATCTATTATTTCATTTATATTTTTAATTGCTCCTATAACAGCTATTGAAAGAAGTTCATCATGTTCTAT
>CAQHJP010000130.1 GCA_948801035.1 uncultured Bacilli bacterium | reverse complement strand
ATTATGATTTACTTAATAATGGTAAAAAAATATTAATGTATGCACCAACTTTTAGAAAATCAAATAGGTCATATTTTGATCAAATCATTAAAAATGTTGATTACACTAAATATAATTTAATAATTAAAAAACATAATGGTGAAGAAAACATATACATGAATGGCAAATTAATATATGAAAATTTTGATAAGTATTCAATAGGGTTGCTTACTATTGCGGATATATTAATAACAGATTATTCATCAATTGTATTTGATGCTATGATTTTAAATAAAAAAATAGTTTATTATACTCCAGATTATAGTTTATATGAAAAAGAAAGAGGAGTATATGATGAAATATTTAAAAACTCTAAAAATAATTATGATAATGTATATGATTTATTTAGAAATTTAGATAATGTTAATATGGATGAATATGATGAGGTTAAGAAAAAACATATTAATGCTAGTATAAATTTTATAGATTTTATTAAAAGAATAGTAGGGGGTAAAGAAAATGAAAAACTATGATATTACCGTTATAATGCCTATTTATAACTGTGCAAAATATATTAAAAAAGCAGTTAAATCATTAATAGATCAAACTTATGATTTCAGGAAAATTGAAGTATTACTTATTAATGATGGTTCAAAAGATAATAGTTTAAAAATATGCGAAGAACTTTCTTCAAAATATTCTAATGTAAAAGTTTTATCTCACGAAAATAGAGGTGTATCATACACAAGAAATGTTGGCCTTAAAAACGCAGAAGGCGCATATATAATGTTTTTAGATGCAGATGATTATTTATCAAATAATGCAATTAAAAGTTTAATAACATTTTTTGATGCACATTATGATGAAGTTGATATAGTTACATACTCTATGGTATATGATAAAAAAGGAAAATTAGAAAATCATCCTAAAAATAATATATTTAAAAAAACTGGAGTATATAATGCCAATGATTTGCATTATTACCCTATGTCAACTATAAATGTTGTAATTAAAAATAAGAAAAAATCAAATTTACTTTTTAATGAAACTTTAAAAGTGCATGAGGATTGTAATCATAATATAAAACAAATTATGAATAAAGAAAAGTTTGGTTTTTGTAAAGAAGCAGTATATTATTATTTAAAACATGATGAAAGTGCTTCTAGTAATATATTTAATCCTTATTATATATTTGAGGACTGGATATCATTATGTGAGGAATATATAGATAAATATAGCGAGAATGGAGTATTAAAAAAATACTTACAGATGAGTATTTTATATGAATTTAATTGGAAATTAAATAGTAATATATTATTTCCTACATATATGAGTTCAAATGAATATAAAAAAGCTTACGCAAGAATAATTAATGTTTTAAAACATATAGAAAATGATACTATATTAAAAAGTCCATTTATTGATAATATGCATAAACACTATTTTATATCATTAAAGGACGAGGATACACGTGTATTACCTAGTAAAACAGATATATCAGTTTTAGTTAATAATTCTAAAGTATATAGTGAAAAAAACTTCCAAATTGTATTTACTAAATTTAAAATTTTAAATAATAAATTATATATAATGGGATTTTTTAAATCACAATTATTTAATTACTTAACTCCTAAGTTTTATGTTAGTGTAGATGGGACTAATTATCCACTTGATGTTAAGTTATCTACACATTCAAATTATAAAGTTAAGGTAAAAACAAATAATTTTTATATGTTTGATTTAGAATATGATATTAAAAGTATAAATGAGATAAAATTTTATGTAGAATATGAAAATTTCAAATATCCAACTCATTTTTACTTTATGCCTAATTTACCAATTAACACATATAGAAATTATTTACTTACAGATAATAATAAAATTGAAATTAAAAGTAATAATTTGATAAGTATCAACATTATAACTAATGATGCTATTGAAAAAATTAAAGAAAATGAAAAAAATAAATATTCAAAAATAAATAAAAATATAAATTTCTTTAGAAAAATGTCAAATTTGATAAAAGAAGAAATTTGGTTGTATAATGATAAAGAGGGGCTTGTAGATAATGCTTATTATCAATTTAAACATGATATAAATAAAAATGATGGAGTAAAACGTTATTATGTAACTCATGAAAAAAGAAGAAATTTAAGATGTAAATTTACACTTAAAGAATATAGACATGTTATAAGATATCAAAGCATAAAACACAAAATATTATTTTTAAATGCAAATAAGATTTTAACATCTTTTAGAGATTTAGAGATGTATAGTCCATTTATTAAAAGTTATGATGTAGTTGGTGCTAGAATTGCAAATTCTAGT
>CAQHJP010000129.1 GCA_948801035.1 uncultured Bacilli bacterium | reverse complement strand
ATTTATAAAAATATAAATAAAATAAAAAAATATAAAATTTTAAAAAAAAGTCATTATTATTATTGTAAGAAATATTTAAAAGCTAATATATTTGAACTTTTTATATTAAAAGTCACATATTTATTTACATATATAGTTTTATATATTTATTATAAGATATTAGATTTAAGAAGGGGTATATATGAAAAGTAATATTGCAATAGAACTTACAGGAGTATCTAAAACATTTAAATTATATCAAGATAAACATTATACATTAAAAGAAAAATTTGTGTTTTGGAAAAATAAAAATATTGAATATCATGAAGTTTTAAAAAATATTAATCTAACTATAAATAAAGGTGAAAATGTTGCTTTAATAGGTACTAATGGTTCTGGGAAATCTACTTTACTTAAACTTTTAACTAAAATAATTTATCCTACTAATGGTATTATTAAAACAAATGGGAAAATTACTTCGCTTTTAGAGTTAGGTGCTGGATTTCATCAAGACTTTACTGGAAGAGAAAATATTTATTTTAATGCAGCTATATTTGGTCTTACTAAAAAAGAGATTGATAAAAGAATTAATGATATAATTGAATTTTCAGAACTTTTAGAATTTATAGATTCTCCTGTTAGAACTTATTCATCAGGAATGTATATGCGACTTGCTTTTTCAATAGCTATTAATGTAGATGCTGAGATACTTTTAATTGATGAAATACTAGCAGTGGGAGATCAGAGATTTCAAGATAAGTGTTTTAATAAACTTTTAGAACTTAAAAATAGTGGGAAAACAATAGTTATAGTAAGTCATAATCTAGATTCTATAAGATCACTATGTGATAGGGGAATATGGATATATGAAGGAACTATAAAGATGGATGATGAGATAAATAAAGTGGCAGATGAATATTTAAAGGTGTGTGGTTAAACTTGAGGGAAACTATAAATAATTTATATAATTATAGACAACTTTTAAAAACTAATGTAAAAAAAGATATAAGGGGTAAATATAAAGGCTCTTTTTTAGGAGTTTTGTGGAGTTTTATAAATCCTTTATTACTTACTTTAGTTTACGCTATTGTATTTCCGTTTTTACTTAAAAATACTGAGGCAAATTATGTTACATTTATTGTAATTGGAATGCTTCCTTGGAATTATTTTACAACAGTAATTACACTTTCACATAGTTGTGTTTTATATAGTGGTGGCATTATTAAAAAAGTCTATTTTCCAAGAGAAATTCTTCCAATTTCTGTAAATATTTCAGGGCTTATAAATTTTTTAATATCGTGTATTATAATTTTTATATTTTTAATAGTATCAAAAATAGGTTTTTCTATATATATTTTGTTTTTACCACTTATTGTGATAACTCAGTTTATATTACTACAAGGTATAACTTTTATAATAAGTGCAGTCAATGTTTATATTAGAGATTTAGAATATATAGTTACATTTTTAATTAATATGTTATTTTATGCAACACCTATACTTTATTCAACAACACTTTTTGAAGGAAGCTTTATTAAATATTTAATAATGTTAAATCCTATGGCAACAATAATTAATAGTTATAGAGACATATTATTTTATCAGATGATGCCTAATATAAAATTGATTTTAATTGTTTTATTATTTAGTCTAGTTTTATTATACATTGGATTTAAAGTATTTAAAAAGTTAGAAAGAGGATTTGCAGAAGAGGTGTAATATGGTAAGTTTTATAATTTTACATTATAAAAATATTTCTGATACTATAGAACTTTTAGATTCTATTAAAAAATTAAATTACAAAGATGTATCTATAATAATTGTTGATAATAATTCACTATTATCAAATGAAGAAGAGATTTTAAAAAAATATACTGAAGATATAATTAAATTGGATAGTAATTTAGGTTTTGCAAAAGCTAATAATATAGGATGTAGTTATGCTATATTAAAGTATAATCCAGATTTTTTAATAGTTTCTAATAATGATATTGTAATTAATGATGTTAATATTATTAATAAAATATATAAAAATTATTATACTTCTAAATTTGATATATTAGGACCTAAGATAAATACAACAAATGGTTCTTCAGCTAATCCTTTTTATGTATATAAAACTTCAGATGAAGTTTTAAAACAAATTAAAAAAACTAAAAGATTAATTATAATATATAAAAGTTTTATTTTAAGAAATTTACTTAATTTATATTTTAAAATTAAATATTTATTTTTGCCTAAAAAAGTAGCTTTAAATGGTGATGTAAAACAGTTTAATGTTGCTTTGCATTGTTGCTTTATAGTATTTTCAAAAAATTATTATAAAAAATATAAGCATATATTTTATAATGATACATTTTTATATCATGAGGAATGCTTTATTTATCAAAGAATTATAAAGGATAATTTAATATCTTTATATGACCCAGATATTAGC
>CAQHJP010000128.1 GCA_948801035.1 uncultured Bacilli bacterium | reverse complement strand
CAAATGTTTTTTCTATTTTTTTTATATATATTGCATCATCTATTAAACTATTTAGCGATTGTTTTAGTTTATTTAAATTTATATTTATATCTAAATCAAAATGTGCTTTTTGATTGTATGCATGTACACCAGCATCAGTTCTTCCTGATGCATGTATTAAAACACTTTTAGACCCATTTATTTTTTTTAAAGCCTCTTCTATTTCACCTTGAACAGTTTTTTTTAGTGGTTGCTTTTGATAACCATTAAATTTAGATCCATCATAAGAAAAAGTTATTAAATATCTCATAAATACTCCTTAGTTAACGTACCTATATATATCTTTCATTAAATCATTAATTTCGTCTCTATAAGGTAAGCGTATATTTTTGTTTCTTGCTTTAGTTATAAAATACATTATTTTAGGTTGTTTCAAATTATATTTTTTTAAATCTTCTTTAAAAACTGTGTATTTATCCCCTTCTAGAATAACCTTATCATTATTAATTATATAAACATAATCAGATATTAAGTGTATAAAATCAGTATCATTACTAATTAATATAATAGTTTTATTATATTTTGTTTTAAGAAGTCTAATTAGTTTAACAAGTTCTAAAACTGATTTATTATCTAAATATTTAGTTATATCCTCAAGTATTATTATTTTAGGATTAACTGATAAAACACTAGCAAGTGCTATCTTTTTAGCTTCTGATATACTCAGACTATCTATAGTTCTATTTAAATATGTGTTATCTAAACCAACCATTTTTAATGAATCTAAAACATGTTTATCTACATCTTTTTTATTGCTTAAATGTTTAGAATAAAAATATAGTTCTTTATAAACTGTATCGAATAAAAATTGTTCATAAAAATCCTTATATACTACCATTATCTTTTTTGTATACATACTTTTATCAATTACTTCTTCATTATTTATTTTCACAATATAACCATTTGTATCTGCTAAAGATAATACTTTGGCCAAACTATTATTTCCAGATATTGCTGTTACACTATTTTTTTTAAATGTCATATTTAAATTTTCAAGTTTCATTTCCATAATGTATTCACCAACTTATCCATACAATATATATTTTTATCAATTAAATCATAAAATTTTAATCTATTACAAAGTTCAATTATAAATGGAAGCTTAAAACCTATGTTATTTAGTAATTTTTCACTTCTAAATATTTTTTCTCTTCCACCTGATAATAAAATCGTACTATTGCCTAATATTTTTATATCACTTTTAATTAAAGCATCTTCTATATTGTAAGTTATATTAATGATAGTAGTATTAGAACTAATTTTTAGTAACAACTTAAATACTTTATTTTTTTTATCACCATCTAAATTTTCTAATATTGAATCTATTATAATTACTTTAGGTTTTTTTAAAAGTGTAAGAGCTATCATAACTAATGTTTTACTACTATCATTTAATTGATCTAAATTTAAATTCATAATATTAGATAAATCTAAATATTTATTTAATTTGGATAATTCTAACTCTAGTTCATCCTTGGGACATATAGACAAAAATTCATCTAAAACTGAAATCTTACTAAATTTATAATTATTTACAAGTAATATTTCTTTATTTATTTTTTTACTATTTTTATTTAAAATAGTATCATTATATTTTATTTTATCAAAAGTTGGAATTTCACCTATAAGCATACTAGCTAGAATACTTTTTCCGCTTCCATTAGCGCCTATTATAGTTGTTATTTTATTTTTCTTAATTGTTAAATTTAAATTTTTAAATATTATTTTATCATTATATCTAAAATTTAAATCTTCTATACAAATAATATTCATAGCCCTCACCCACTAAGGAGTATTATAATATAAAAACTTTCATTTTTCAATTATTTTATTAATATAAATTGACTTTTTTAAAATACAGGGAGTATAATGAATGATAGAGGTGATTATATGAATATTTATGAAGAATATGAATCAGAAGTAAGAAGTTATTGTAGAACTTTTGATACAGAATTTGTTAAAGCAAAAGGATCTATTTTAATTGACGATAAGAATAATTCATATATAGACTTTTTTTGTGGCGCTGGGGCTTTAAATTATGGTCATAATAACGAATATATAAAAGAAAAATTAGTTAATTATTTAAGTGAAGATAACATACTTCATTCACTTGATATGTATGCAACTCCAAAAAAAGAATTTATTAAATATTTTGAAGAAGAAATTTTAAAACCAAGAGGATTAAACTATAAAATACAATTTGTTGGCCCTACTGGTACAAATGCTGTAGAAGCAGCTTTAAAACTTGCTAGAAAAGTTAAAAAAAGAACAAATGTATTTGCTATAATGGGAGCATTTCATGGAATGAGTTTAGGTTCAATTTCTCTTACAAGTGATGCAAACTCTAGAGCTGGTGCTGGAGTCCCACTTAATTATGT
>CAQHJP010000127.1 GCA_948801035.1 uncultured Bacilli bacterium | reverse complement strand
TTTAGTATTAAAATCATAATTATAATATAAATCATAATTTTCTTTTTTTAATTTAGCATCATGATCACCATATATAACTACTACAGTATTATCAAGTAATTTTAATTTATCCAGTTTATCAATAAATAATCCTATTGATTTATCTGCATAATTAAGTAATTTTAAATAAGAACCTAACATAGTTCCTTCAAGATAAGAGGTATTAAAATCTATTTTACCATTTGTATAAAATGGTGTATGATTAGAAAGCATTATTAATGTAGCCGCAAATTTTTTATCACTTATACTGTTTATAATATCTGCAGACTGTAAAAAGAATGAAGTATCAGATAAGCCAAGACCTATTTTATCTGTTAAATCATAAGTATCATAACAATAATACTTATCATATGAAAATTTAGGATACATCTTATTTCTATTCCAATACTCGCAAGTATTACCATGCATACTAAATGTATAATAACCATTATTTTTAAGTGCTTTTTGAATAGTATTAAAATTATTACTTTCAAAGTCTAAAAATGTAGTCCCTACTCCGATTGGTAAAAGTGAAGTATAAAATGTATATTCTGTATCAGATGATGTTCCAACTGATTCTTGTGAATAAAAATTGCTAAAATAAAGTCCTGTTTCTTTAAGTTTATTTAAATTAGGAGTAATTTCAACTCCATCTATAGTTTTATCTAAAAACATAGATTGTACACTTTCAGCATGTATAAATATAACATTTCTATCTTTAAATATATTAGTATATTCATTAGATACTTTTTCTTTAGTGCTTAAATTAATTGTTTTATTAGGTTTTACATATTTAAAAGTATTATATATAACATCTGATAATTGATAAGTATAAATACCAAAGTTTCTTGCTTTATAAACTTTATTCCATTCATTAGAAATTCTATATATATCATTACTATTTAAAGTAAGTATTAATATAACAAATAAGCTAAAACTAGTTAAAACACTATTTTTAAATTTTACCTTATTTTTTATATATTCTTTTTTATCAAATATTAAATAAAGTAAAAATATAACTATTTGATATAAATATATAAAATCATTAATTTCAAAAACACTGGTAACAGCCTCACTTGGTAGATTTAAAGCTTGATTGAAAGTTTTTATTAAACAAATAGATACAAAGTCATTATATTCATTAAAATAAAGTGAATTAATAATACAAATAGCTGATAAAATAACAGACCATATAAATAAATATAACTTTTTATTTTTAAATAGATAAGAAAAACTTAAAATAAATATTATGAAACATAAGTCCCCTATTATAAATCTTATATTAAATCCACAAGTATTATATAAAAGCAAAAAACTAGAAAATATACTTGTTAATAAAAATATAAAATTAATATTTAATAATTTTTTCAAAAATGTAATAACATACTCAACAAGAATAAAATTATTCCAATAAGTAAGCCTATAATATTGTTTTTCTTATCTTGATTTTGCATATGTTCTAAAAGTTCGAAAAAAGTTATATATACAATCATTCCTAAAGTAATTGATAACATAATACCTTCTATATGTAAAAGTATATTATTAAACAAATACATTATAAATCCACCAAATAGTGTTGATAAAGATAATAAAAATGTATATATTGCTATTTTCTTTTTACTAAATTTTGCCTCAGTTAATGTTGAAGAAATAATTAACCCCATAGGAATATTATGAAGTCCTATACCAAAACCCATCATAAGTCCCATACCAAAATCATTATTTAAAGATTGATATAAAACCATTCCTTCTATAATATTATGTATTATTAAAGCAATTGAAGACATTAAACTTATATGAAATGAATGTCCTTCTTCATTATGATTATGCTTTGGAATAAACTTATCAAGTATTTTTAAAAATAATAATCCTATAAAAGCATATATTAAAACGTAGTAATATTTAAAATGCTCTAAAGCCTCTGGAAGAAGTTCAATAAATATTAAAAATACTAAAACTGAAAAGCCCATACTAATAGACATTTCTATAATTTTTTTACTATCTTTAAAAATAAATATTAAACATGCGCCTAAAAATACAGTAAGCCCAAATAAAAAAGTAAATAATAAATTCATAAATCCTCCTTAACTAAATATTTTTTCATATTTTAAAACAAATTTATCTACTAAAATATTTAATAAATTATATATCACAGTAGATATTATAACAAGTATTATTATAAATGCAAACATTTTTAAATTTAAAATTGTAAGTGAAAATAAAGTTCTAAGTCCAAGTATTGATAATGTAAAGCCTAATATTAACATAGCAATAAGTGTTATTCTAAGTTTATTAAGTGGCATACATAATCTGAAAAGTAATAAAAATCCTGTATACGCAGTCATAATAACACATAAAGTAGATATTTCACTTCCAGTAAGTTTTAAAATATTACCTAGTACTGTT
>CAQHJP010000126.1 GCA_948801035.1 uncultured Bacilli bacterium | reverse complement strand
TTAGCGTACTCTAAAAGTTCTGTTGCTTTTTTTTCTATATCTTTAGCTTTTTTCTTAGCTATTTTTAATACTTTTTCTTTATCTAAATCTTCAAGTTCTGCTTTTATTTCTTCTATTTTATTATTAACATTTTCTTTTACTTCATCTATTTCTATATCTTTTAAACTATTTATTACTTCGTCAATTTTTGACTTTAATTCACTTCTTGTT
This sequence comes from uncultured Bacilli bacterium, assembly GCA_948801035.1. Lineage (GTDB taxonomy): Bacteria > Bacillota_I > Bacilli_A > RF39 > UBA660 > Faecisoma. The sequence continues at coordinate 2,222 of CAQHJP010000126.1, read as the reverse complement.
TCACTACCTTTTTTAGGTGCAAATAAAACTCCTAATGTTCCTCCAATGGCTACTCCTGTAAATAATTTACCTAATCCTTTTTTACTCATTTTCTTCACCTTTCTTCTTACTTAGTAATTTAGAAATCTTACTGCTTATAAAATAAGATATTTTATCACTAAATGATGCTATTGCATCTGTAGTAGTATCCACTATATCAAATAGTCCATTTAACTTATTTACTTTAACATCTACTTCATCTACAACTTTATTAACTTTATTTAAAGTTTTAATCACTTTAAATAAAGTAACTGTTGTAACTATTACTAGTATAATCAAACATATATAAAGTATTACTAAAAATAAATCTTTTACATCAATCATTATTATTATCCCCTTCATACATAGTATCTATTAAATCAAATAATTCAGTATCAGATTCTTTTAGATCATCAAGTAAATTAGAATCATCAGTCATCTCTACATTATTATCATCTTCTATGTCAATAAGTTCATCTAAAATTTCTTTATCATCATCAGTTTCTTCATTAAATAATATTGAATTTGATTTAAAAAGCGTAGTTTCAATATCATCAGCAAGTGTTCCATATGCTTTTTTTCTAACGTCATCTATATTTGTTACATTACTATTATGAACATTATTTTCTTTTTTATCCGTAATATCTTCTTTAGTATAATTTTTATCTAAAACACCATATACTGGAGAAATAATTGGTGTTGGTTTAAAATGTTTATCTTCTTTTTTCTCTTTTACATCTTTCAAATAACTAGATTTAATATCTCTTTTTATTTCTTTTTTAGCATCTAGCTCTTTAAAATATGAATCATCAAAAAATATTGGCGACTTATCTTCTTTAATTTCTTCCTTTTTAACTTCTTCTTTTGGTTTAATAGTTACAACTTCTTCTTTAATTTCTTCCTTTTTAACTTCTTCTTTTTTTACAGGTGCGGGTATTTCGACTTTAATAACCTCGCTTTTAACTGGTTCTTCTTCTACCTCTTCTGTAAATAAATTTTTCATTTTATCTAATAATCCCATTTATTCCACCTCACTATCAAATTTTAAAAAGTCACTTGTTGGATTTTTTGATTCAAATTCATTATATTCTAAATCATTTACTAAAAACTCAGAATCAAGCATTGTTTTTATTACATTATTATTAAATTTAACTGTAGATAATATATACGATGAATTAAGTACTATATCATTTATATCTTTATAATCACATATTACCTCTATTTTTGAATAATTGTATGAAAATTGTATTAAATATCTAGAATTTACTTCATTAATTTCTAAATATGCTTTTTTGCCATTTATATCAAATATTTTTGAATAATAAGCATTATCATTATTTTTATAAATAGTTTCTTTATTATAATAATAACTAACTATATCTATATATAAATAATAATAATTACCATTTGAATAAAGTGTATCATTATGCCCAGTTGAATCTATATAAGATACTCCTCTTGGTACATAATATTTATACCCTTTACCAACATGATTATACAAATCATTATTTTTAGAAAGTACTATATCTACTATATTATCAATGTTAGATGTATCTATTCTAACCACAGAACAACCACTTAATAAAAGTATCATAACTAAAATGATTTTCTTCATATATACACCCTCTAATTTATTATAACAAATTTACTAGTTATTTGACAATAAGCTATCGTCAACTTTTTGTACAGCTATTAATTTGTGTATCTTGTTATTTTTTAAAACAAACTTTTTTTCATATTCTGTAGGAATGTTATCTTTAATATCTTTACTATAATAATCAAGTGCTACATATTCTAACTTATATTTATTTAAACTAAGAGATGTTATTGAATATTCAAATAATATATCATTATCAGTTTTCATCTCAATAATATAATCCCCTTTAAATATTTTTTCATACTTATTTAAAAATATACTTGATGTAAGTCTTCTATTTGAATGCCTATTTTTAGGCCATGGATCTGAAAAATTCAAATATATTTTATCAATTTCTTTATCAAATACATTATCAATATCACTAGCATCCATATTAATTATTTTTAAATTAGGTATATTTATATCATCTAATTTTTTACATGCATAAAAAAGTACAGAAGCATATTTTTCAATTCCTATAAAATTAATATTTGGATATTTTAAAGCATTATTAATTATAAAATCGCCCTTACCCATTCCTATTTCAATATAAATAGGATTATCATTT
>CAQHJP010000125.1 GCA_948801035.1 uncultured Bacilli bacterium | reverse complement strand
AATGAAAATAATATTAAAATATGTGATAATATATTTATTAATAAGGATACATATTTTATATGGCCTAGTTTAGATAATGAAATTATTAGCAATATTGGAACATGTTTAGGATTAAAAACACATATAGGTATACTTTCTGATGGAACAGTTATACCATGTTGTCTAGATTCATCTGGTATAATAGATCTTGGAAATATATTTGAAGAGCATTTAAGTGATATATTAAATAAAAAAAGAACACAAGATATTATAAATAATTTTAATAATAATAAATATGTAGAAGAATTATGTAAAAAATGTGGTTTTAAAAGGTGATATTATGATAAAAGAAAAATTAAGTTTAGTTCCACAATTACCTGGTTGTTATCTTATGAAAAATAAAGATAATATAATCATATATGTTGGTAAAGCTAAAAAATTAAAAAATAGATTAAGTTCTTATTTTAGAGGAACTCACACTGGTAAAACAGCTAAATTAGTAAGTGAAATAGTGGATTTTGATTATATAGTTGTAGGTAGTGAAATCGAGTCATTAGTACTTGAAAACAATTTAATTAAACAATATGATCCTAAATATAATATTTTACTTAAGGATGATAAAAGCTATCCATATATTGAACTTACAAATGATAAAGTATTTAAATTATCTATAGTAAGAAGTATTAATAGAAAAAAAAATACAAATCACTTGTATGGTCCTTATCCTAATGTAACAGCTGCAAGAAATATAGTTAATTTACTTAATAGAATTTATCCTCTTAGAAAATGTTCTACATATAATAAAAAACCATGTCTTTACTATCACATAGGTGAATGTTTAGGTTATTGTACTAATTCTTATGAAAAAGATAAATTATTAGATATGAAAAATGAAATAATTAAATTTTTAAAAGGTGACCATAGTATAGTAACTAAAAAAATAAAAGAAGAAATGTATATTGAAAGTAGTTTAATGCACTATGAAAAAGCTAAAGAATTAAAGGAATTACTTGATTATATTGAAGTTGTGCTTACTAAACAACAAGTTGAAATGGGCGATAATGTAGATAGAGATGTATTTGGATACTTTACTACAAAAGGATATTTATCAGTACAAGTATTTTTTATAAGAGGCTCTAAATTAATAGGAAAACATTCTAAGATATTTCCACTTATAGATGATGAGGTAAGTAGTTTTACTAGTTATATATCAACATTTTATGATAAGGATATAATACTTCCTAAAGAAATTCTTATCCCATCTGGGATAAATAATGAATTACTTTCTGAATATTTAAATACAAAAGTATTAATACCAAGTAAAGGAAGTAAGAAAAAAATAGTGGATATGGCTTGTAATAATGCTGAAATATTATTAAATGAAAAGTTTGAATTAATAAAAAAAGATGAAGAAAAAACTATTGTAGCAAATGAAGAACTTAGAAATATTTTAAATTTAGATAAATTAGATAGAATTGAAATATTTGATAACTCAAATCTTTTTGGATCTTTTAATGTTTCTGGAATGGTTGTTTATATAGATGGTAAGGAAGCTAAAAATGAGTATCGTAAATTTAAAATAACTAATGATAAAAATGATGATTATGGTACAATGAGAGAAGTTATATATAGAAGATATTTTAGAGTGCTTAAAGATAATTTAAATAAACCAGATTTAATAATAGTTGATGGAGCAACAGGACAGATGAATATTGCTAGAAGTGTTATTGAAAGCTTAAAATTAAATATACCAGTAGTTGGCCTTAAAAAAGATGATCATCACACAACGAGTGCCTTACTTGCTTTTGATCCTATACAAGAAATAAAAATAGATAAAGATAGTAATTTATTTCATTATTTGGAAAGAATGCAAGATGAGGTTCATAATTTTACTATAAATTATCATAAAAAGTTAAGAAGTAAAGGGTCATTAGAAAGTGTTTTATTAAATGTTTCTGGAATTGGAGAAAAAAGAAGATTAGAACTTTTAAAAAAATATAGAAGTGTATCTAAAATGAAAGAAGCCACTTTAGAAGAACTAGAAAGCATTTTGCCTAAAAAAGTAGCAGAAGATTTATCACTTTATTTAAAATCATTAAATTGACATAAAAATATTTTTATTATACAATATCAGATTAAGAGGTAATTATGGAAAATATAGATAAAAAAATAAATTTGTATAAATTAGTGTCAAAAGCTATAATAAAAAAATATAATAATAGTGAAAAAAAATTTAATTTAGAAGAGCATATACAAGATATTATAAATAAATTAGAACAGGTTTATTTAATTGAAACTAGAGCATATATTGAAGCGATAAGATATGATCAAGAAACTTTACCACCTTTTTTATGGCAAGATAAAGCATGTCTACAAATTAAATTTCATGCAATATTTTTAGGATATATAGATAAAATTATTGAATCAAATAAAAAACGTTTAATATATGGTGATAGTAATGAAAATAAT
>CAQHJP010000124.1 GCA_948801035.1 uncultured Bacilli bacterium | reverse complement strand
ATTTGAGATTCTCTTTTTGTAAGTTCAATTATTTTTTCTTTAGGTATATCTATCATATTTTCATTTTTATATTCTACTACTCTAGAAACAGGATATGCTGTAAGTATCTTTTTACTATGAGGTATAGTTGTTACAAGTAATTTATTTGTTGGCATATTAGCAAATGTTCCTATATGAAAATTAAAATTAAATATATATTTATCTACAAATTTAGGAGTTGACCTCATACTATTTTCTAAATTATTTTCTATAACTTCAACCAAATTTTCCACATTTAATCCTTCTATAAAAATACTATGAACTTTTTTATTTTCTACATTTTTTAAATGTTTTTTTATATGAGATATTACATATTTTATATTATAATCAACTAGCTGCCATTCAAAATAACTTGAAGGTTTAGAATATTGCTTTTTAAGTTTTGTCTCTAAGAAAAATTTAAATTCTAATAAATTTTTTTCTACGTTTAGTTTGCCTATTGAAGGACTTTTTAATAATTTGTTTAAATAAAAATAAGCTTGTTCAAAGTTTTTTAGATTTAACTCTAGAATAATTAATTCTAAAGTTGCATATTCAAAACTCATTTTAAAATCTACAGATAAAACCTCGTCAAAATATTTTCTGGCAGATGAATAATTTTCTAAAATATATTCTAGTTTTCCAAGTTCAAGTTTAGCACAGTATTTTAAATTTTTAAATTTTTCATATTTTTCAATTGGAATATCTTTATTTTCAAGGTCTAAAAGTATAGGTTGCGCTTTAGAAATTGTTCTTTGATCTTGCATATATATTTTAGCAATTTCTAAATCCACTTTATATATATATGGTATATATGGTAAATTTTTTTTAATTTTAAAAAGTATAGCTAAAGCTTCATCATATTGATATAATTCTTCGTAATATTTAACTTTTTTAATTTCTTTGTCTAAATCCATAATACCACCTGATTAATTATTATATCATAAATTAAAAAAATATATTAAGATTTTATTATAAACCTTAATATATCATTATATGTTATATATAGCATTAAAATCATAAGAAGTAAAAACCCTATTGAATGAATAGTATTTTCTATCTTAGAATCTAATTTTCTTCTAAATATTTTTTCAAGTATTAAAAATAATAATCTACCACCATCAAAAGCAGGAAGTGGAAGTAAATTCATAAATCCTACATTTAAACTTAAATATCCGGTTAAAAATATTAATTGATCAAATCCCATTTTAGAATATTGTCCTACTGCATTATAAATACCAATAGGCCCAGATAAATTAGTTAAACTAAGTTTACCTGTAAATAAATAAAATATAGTTACAAAAAGTTGAGTTACTAATGATGCAAATTTAGATAATGAATATTTAATTGCCTCTATAAAACCATATTTAGTCTCTTGCTTTAAAGTTATACCATAATTATAATCATCATCTTCTATTTTTGGATCAATTTTTATATTAACTTCATTAGAATCTCTAAGTACTGTTAAATTAAGAGTTTTCCCATAATTTACTTGATATAAAATTAAAAACATATCAGTATTTGCTACTTTTTTATTATCTACCTTAATAATTAAATCATTTTCATGTAATTCACCTGAATATTTATTTATTACTGGTTTATTCATAGGATTACCATTTATTAATCCAAATATAAAAAGCAAAATAAGCGCTAATAAAAAGTTAAAAGTAACACCTGCTATAATTGTTAAAAATCTATCAAGCCATGTTTTATTTTGAAGTAATTTAGAAGATTCTACATTAGGATCAACTTCATTACTTTCCCCTGCCATAGAACAAAAACCGCCTATTGGAAATAATCTTATACCATATTCAGTCTCATCATTTTTTCTTTTAAATTTAAATATTCTAGGTCCCATACCTATACAAAATTCATACACATAAATTCCTGCACGTTTTGCAAATATAAAATGTCCAAGTTCATGAATAAATATGGTAACACTTAAAATTATTATAAAATAGATTAATGTCATATAATCACTCTTTCTATATATAGTTTATAAAAAATGTAAATACTAATGATGTAAATATGATGCTATCGCATCTATCAAGCACACCACCATGCCCTGGCATTATATTAGAAAAATCTTTTATATTAAAATTTCTTTTAATATAAGAGAAAAACATATCACCACATGGCGAAATAACATTTAAAAATAACGTTATTAAAATAGTTATAATTATATTATTACTATTTATAAATGATACATAAAATAGTGTTGATAAAATAGTTGATACTAAAATTCCTATTATAGCGCCTTCATAAGTCTTTTTAGGAGAAATAGATACTATTTTATGCTTTCCAAATAACATTCCTCCAAATAACGCAAATGTATCATTTAAAGTAGTAATTAAAAACAAATAAATAAAATAATATAGGCTTATATTTCTAATTATAGTTATATTTAAAAATGAAAAAGACAAAAAAATAGTTAAAAAAATAA
>CAQHJP010000123.1 GCA_948801035.1 uncultured Bacilli bacterium | reverse complement strand
TTTTACAAATACTACAACCACTACCTTTGCATGAGAAACATTCCATGTCCATTTCAACACTAGGTTCTGTAAATGGATAATAACTTGGTCTAAATCTAGTATTTAAGTCACCAAATATCTTTTTAACTACTAAATCAAAAGTCCCTTTTAAATCGGATAAACTAATATCTTTATCTACTAGTAATCCTTCTATTTGAGTAAACTGATGTGAATGAGTTGCATCATCATCATCTCTTCTATATGTCTTTCCTGGACAAATTACTCTAACAGGAGTAAGTCCTTTGGATTCTAACATTGTTCTTACTTGTACAGGTGATGTTTGACTTCTAAGCAATAATTCCTCATCTTTAACATAAAATGTATCTTGGGCATCTCTTGCTGGATGACCTTTAGGCAAATTTAACATTTCAAAATTATATTTATCAAGTTCAACCTCAGGTCCATCTACAACATCATAACCAAGAGATATAAATAACTCCTCCACTTGTTCAATTAGTTTATTTAATATACTTTTAGATCCCATAGGAATATTTGTTGAAGGTAAAGTTATATCTATTTTTTCACTTTCTAATTTTTTATTTAATAAATCAAGCTCAATTTTATTTGATTTTTCTTCAAATAGTTGTATTATTTCATCTTTAAAACCATTTATAATAGGTCCCAGAGTCTTTTTAGATTCTATATCCATACTCCCTAAAGTTTTTGTAAGTTCATTTACTATACCTTTTTTTCCTAAATATAAAACTTTTATATCATATAAAACTTTTGCATCAATAACATCTTTAATTTTATCATTTATTTCTTTTCTTAATTGTTCAATTTTTTCTAACACCTAATATCATTCCTTTCAAATAAAAAAATCACATCCATAAGGACGTGATTTACGTGGTACCACCTTAATTCGTAGTATAAACTACCTTTATAACTATAACGCGTTACCTAATAAGTTCAAAAGATGAATTCATAAAAGATTATTAAATGTTTTCACCAACCACATTTTCTCTTATAATAATTACTTTTATTACTACTTCTTTATCATAACTTATATAACTTTACTAACTTTATTAACTAATTGTTCCTGTGAAAAAGCTATTATGTTATCAACTCCAATAGAAGGATTTTCAAAAGAACTTGCTGGAGGAAGCTCACTTATTTTTTTATAAGCGATATCTGATAAACCTAGTGAATCAGCCAGTGCAATATAACTTTCTAAAACCATCGCCAAAGAACCCTTATTATTCAAATTATTATTTGCTAAATTATTAAATGTTTTAAATAATTCAATATTCATAAAACTCTCCTTAACTAAGTACATTTATAATGTTATCAATTTTGTTATTAAAATATGCATCTTTTATTAAATCACTACCAATTAACGATGCAAACAAATTAGCTTCAACTATCTCGTCTTCATACTCAACATTATCTTCATTTCCTACAAGTAAATTAGCAAGTATTTCTGTATAGCCAATATTTAAAGCTTCATATAAATTGTCTACATTAAAACCAGTAAAATTATCCTTAGCACTAATTAAATTAAGTAACTCTCTCATTAGAATATGTTTACAATCAATATCATTAGTTATCTTTGATAATGAAATTTGTATTTCATTAGTAATAGGATTGTAACTTGATGATTTTTTTACTAAAAATTTACTACCCTTTACTATTTTTAGTGTTTTTAATCTTTCACAAGCATTATTTAAAGGCACGTCTTTAAATCTATTATTAAATATAGTAATTAATTCCATAATACAATCTTTGATGTCGCTAGATAAATATGGATTGGAATCAAGTGAAGTTTTAATATCTTCTAATTCTACCATTTTTTAATCACCTAGAGTATATTTTAGCATATTTTTAAAAATAACACAATATCTAATTATTTTTTAATATTAATTAAAAAAAAGTAGCTATATAGCTACTTACATCATTTCTTCTAAGCTTTCATCAACTTTTTTTACTGCTCTATCAACAACTTTTTCCATTTTATCAAATACTGTTTTACTGTATTTTTGATATGCTACTGCACCAAATACACCAGCGGATATTAAAAGTGCATCTTTAAACATATTTTTAACCATATAAAATCACCTCGCTTATACGAAAAAATGAAGGTATGAATTATTCATACAAATATAGTTTGTGTTTAAATTTAATTATTATTCAAATAATCTAAAAGCGTAGTTTTTCTAATATTAACATAATCATTATTAACTGCATAAATAAAACTATTTACATCACCTACTAATATTAATTTCTTCTTAGCTCTAGTAACGGCTGTATATATTAATTTTTTATAAAGCATTCTTTTATATGAAGGACAAATTGGTATAACAACTAAATCAAATTCACTACCTTGAGATTTATGTATCGATATTATATATCCATGTTTAATTTTATTTAAATCTTTAGTTTCATATTTAACTATGGAACCATCAAAATCAATATAAATAATAGTTTTATTATTTTCTTTTATTATATTTTTAATTATTCCTATATCACCATTAGATATACCTTCATCAGGCATATTAACAAGTTGTAAA
>CAQHJP010000122.1 GCA_948801035.1 uncultured Bacilli bacterium | reverse complement strand
TGTTTCTTATCTGATCTATAATACATTAAAATTTCATTTTCTATACATTTTGCAGCATATGTGGTAAGCCTAGTGCCATGTTTATAACTATAACTATCCACACCTTTTATAAGACCAATAGTGCCTATACTAATTAAGTCTTCTGTATCATGAGAACTGTGTTCATATTTTTTTACAATATGTGCAACTAATCTTAAATTATGTTCAATTAGTTTAGCTCTTGCATCACTATCCCCTTCTTTAGCAAGTACCAAATATTTTTCTTCATCTTCCTTAGATAAAGGATCTGGAAAAATATTATTTGAATAAGCAGCAGTAAATAAGTAAAAATCTTTAAATAAATTTTTAAAAAATAAAAACATATCACACCTCTAATTAAATTTATTCAAATAGATAATTTAAATGAGTCAAAATATGTTATAATATTTGTAGTGTGAATAATTGTGGTTTAACCACCTTTTTTTAAAATACGTACATTAATTTTTGTAAATTTCACATAATAGAAAGGGTGATACAATGAATTATAAAAAATATTCTACCTTAGCATATAACCTACATATTATAAAAACAGATAAATTTAAAACAACAATGGTAAGAATAAACTTTAAAAACAAAATTAAAAGAGAAGATATTACATATAGAAACTTACTAACTAAAGTATTATTTCAATCAAATAGCAAATATAAAACAAGAAGAGAACTAGAAATTTTAACTGAAGATTTATATAATTTGAGTTTATCAAGTAAAAATTCTATTTCAGGAAATTATATTGTTACATCATTTGACTCTATATTTTTAAATGAAGCGTATACAGAAGCTGGTTATAATTTAAAATCTCTTGAATTTATTTTAGATATGATTTTTAAACCAAATTTAGAAAACAATATGTTTAAATATTTTGATTTGTCAAAAAGACTTGTAAAAGAAGAGTTAGATACTTTTAAAGACGATAATTCTAAATACAGTAAACAAAGAATGTTTGAGATAATGGAACCTGATAGCCCACTTTCTTATAATACTATAGGCTATTTAGAAGATTTAGATAAAATAACAAATAAAGACTTATATGATTATTATAAAAACATGCTTAAAAGCAATATTATAGACATATTTGTAATAGGAAATATAGATCCTGATTTTATAATAAATACTTTTAAAAATAACTTAAATATAAATACTTTTAAAAAACCTAGTAAAGAACATTTTTATTATCATAAAAAAATTAAAAAAGCTAAAACTGTTAAAGAAAAGGCAAGTATTAAACAATCAAATCTTAGAATTGGTATAAAACTTTCTAATTTAACAGACTTTGAAGTTAAATATGTTGCTAATGTATATTCATTTATATTAGGTGGAGGCACTGATTCAAAATTATTTAGAACAGTAAGAGAAGAAAATAGTCTTTGTTATTATATAAATTCTTCTTACTTACCAGTTTTTAGTTCTATGGTTATATCAGCAGGAATTAATAAAACTGACTTTAAAAAATGTTTAGCACTTATTAAAAAAGAAATAAATAGCATGTCTAAAGGAGATTTTAATGAATCTGATATAGATGCTGCAAAAGCTACATATATTAGTAGCTTAAAAGAAATTGAAGATCAACAACTTAGTCTAATCAGAATATTTGAATCCCATGAATATTTAAACTTTGATCTTTTACCTGATCGTACTTTAATTAATAATGTAACTAAAGAAGATATTATTAAATTTAGTAAAAAAATAAAAATAGATACTATCTATTTATTAGAAGGAGGTACTAATGAAGAAGACTAATTTAAAACATTTAGACTTAGAATTATACGAGGAAACACTTGATAATGGTCTTTCTATTTATGTAGTGCCTAAGAAAAATTTTAACAATATATACGTAACATTTACAACTAAATTTGGATCTAATGAAATAGAGTTTACAACTAAATCAAAAATGACTAAAGTTCCTCTTGGAGTAGCGCACTTTTTAGAGCATAAATTATTTGAACAAAAAGATGGTATTGATCCATTTACATTTTATAATGAACGTGGATGTGATTGTAATGCCAATACAAATCAGTACAAAACGACTTACTTATTTTCAGGGCCTAACTATTTTGAAGAAAATTTAAATTATTTAATTGACTATGTACAAGAACCATACTTTACAGATGAAAATGTAAAAAAGGAAAAAGGAATAATTAAACAAGAAATAAAAATGGATTTAGATGATCCTGAAACTGTTATGTATGAAAAAATATTAGAAAATTGTTTTGTTAATCATCCTATGAAATATCCTATAATTGGTACAATTAAAACAATAAATGAAATAACTAAAGAAGATTTATATAGCTGTTATGAAGCATTTTATAATCCCTCTAATATGTTTATTACTATAACAGGTAATGTAGACCCTAACCTAGCAATTAAAATAATAAAAGAAAATCAAAAAAAGAAAAAATTTAAAGAAATTAAAGAAATTAAAATTAAAAAATATAATGAGCCTAAAGAAGTAGCTAGGCAAAAAGAAGTAATTAAACTAAATATATCTATTCCTGAATTCATTTTAGCTTATAAAATA
>CAQHJP010000121.1 GCA_948801035.1 uncultured Bacilli bacterium | reverse complement strand
GAATAGTGTGGATAAATTTAATGAATTAAGAAGTAAATATGAAAATTTTATATTTGATAGTTTTAGTATAGAAGAACTAGAAAATTCTTATAAGATTACATATAACTTTGAAATAGAAGGATTAACTAAGTTTAACCCTTACATTGAAATAGATAAAAAATATTTAAATGAGATTAACGATAGTGTTAAATACTTTTTATTTCATATTGGTTTAATAGAACTTATCAGTTATTATAAATGTGCTACTCCTAAAAATATAATTATTAAAGCAGGATATTTAAATGATGATCAAATTAAGTTTTTTAAAAAACTATATTATTATGGTTTAGGTGAATTTTTATATGTAAATAATATTGATATAGATATAGATTCATTTATAAGTATTACTTGTATACATCCACGTGAAGATGTAAAAATAGAAAAAAAAGAATTAAATGGTATATTAATTCCTATTGGTGGTGGAAAAGATTCATGTGTATCTTTAGAAATATTAGGTAGTGATGATAATGCATGTTTTATGATAAATCCTAAACAAGTGATGTTTGATTGTATAGAAAAAAGTGGTTATGATATTGATAGTGTAATAGTAAAAAGAGTTATAGATAAAAAACTAATTGAACTAAATGATTTAGGTTATTTAAATGGTCATACACCATTTTCATCTTTAGTTGCATTTACATCTTATTTAATGGCTTATTTAATTGGTAAAAAATATATAGCTTTATCTAATGAAGGAAGTGCTAATGAATCAACTGTTTTAAATACTAAAATAAATCATCAGTATTCTAAAACTTTTGAATTTGAAAATGATTTTAATAATTATACTAAAAAATATTTTGATATTGATATAAAATATTTTAGTTTCTTACGTCCTTTATCTGAACTTCAAATAGCAATGTTATTTTCAAATTATAAAAAATATCACAAAGTATTTAAAAGTTGTAATGTAGGTAGTAAAAGTATTCCATGGAAATGGTGCTGTAAGTGTGCTAAATGCTTATTCGTATATATTATACTAAGTCCATTTTTGTATAAAGATGACTTAGTAGATATATTTAAAACTGATTTATATGATGATAAAGAGTTACTTACTATATTTAAAGAACTTATTGGAGATGCTTTAACTAAACCATTTGAATGCGTTGGAACAACTAAAGAAGTTAGATTTTCAGTTAGTTATGTAATAAACAAGTTAAAAAATAGTAATATAGAACTACCATATTTATTAAAATATTATGATGATAATTATGAACTTTATGAAGATGATTTATTGAATGAATTCAATTTAGAAAATAATTTAGATGATGAGTTTATTAGTATATTAAGAAAAGAGTTAGAAAAATGTATAAAAGAATTATAGATAAGTTAAAAGATAAAAATGTAGCTATACTAGGATTTGGAAAAGAAGGAATTTCAACTTATAAATTTATAAGAAGGCATTTAGATCAAAAAATTACAATAATTGATAAAAATGAATTAGTAAAACAAAATGAAAATTTAGTTAATGATTTAAATATAGATTTTGTAGTAGGCGATAATTATTTAGATAATTTAGATAAATATGATGTTATTATAAAATCTGCTGGAGTTTCATTAAAAAATATTGATACTACTAATTTAATTAATAAGTTAACAAGCCAGTATGGCCTCTTACTTGAAGATACATCTTTTTTTACAATAGGAGTTACTGCATCTAAAGGTAAAACTACAACAACATCTTTAATATATGAAGTAATATCTAGTCAAAGAGAAAATACATTTTTACTTGGGAATATGGGGCGTCCACCACTTGATTATATTGAATCATTTACTAAAGATAGTATTTTAGTTATTGAGCTTGCAGCGTTACAATTACAATATATAAAAAAGTCTCCAAATATTTCTTGTATTTTAAATTTGTTTTTAGAACATTTAGACTATTTTGGTAATGAAGAAAATTATTTTTTGTCTAAATTAAACATTTTTAAATATCAAACATCAAATGATTATAGTATTTATTTTAAAGATAATGAAACTTTAAATAATTATGTTAACAATTTAAATTTAAAATCTAAAAAAATAAGTGTATCATTTAATGATGGAGAAGTTAAATTAATTGATAATTTAGTTTATTACAATGATAAAATACTTTATATTGATGATAATAAAAGGCAAATTCTTGGTAAACATAATTTAGAAAATATTATGTTTGCACTTGTTATATCTGAAATACTTAATTTGGATATAAATAAGACTATTAATATAATTAATAATTTTAAACCTCTTGAACATAGAATGGAATATGTGGGAATATTTAATGGTATAAAATTTTATAATGACGCTATAGCAACAATACCAGAAGCCACTATAAATGCAATTGAGGCACTTAAATGTGTTGAGACACTTATATTTGGTGGGTTTGATAGAAAAATAGATTATACTAAATTTATAGAGTATTTAAATAATAGTAATATTAAAAATTTTATATGTATGCCTGACACAGGTTATGAAATTGGTAAAAAATTAAAAGGTAATGTTTATTTTATTGAAGAACTTTCTGATGCGGTTTCTAAAGCTTTTGA
>CAQHJP010000120.1 GCA_948801035.1 uncultured Bacilli bacterium | reverse complement strand
CCAGTAACTATGAATCCTATTATAAGAAATAATGACACTTCTTTCAATCAATTACACGAAAAGTGTAAAAACAGAATTAATTATATTAAATATTGTCCTAAATGTAAAATAAAACTACATGAACAAGATATAATTAAAGGTTATGAGTATGAAGATGATAAATACATTATTTTCAAAAAAGAAGAATTAGATAAGTTAAAACCGGAAAATGAGAAAGAAATAGATATTATCTCTTTTATTCCACTCAAAGATATTGATCCTATATATTTTGAAAAAAGTTATGATATAGATGCAGTGGGTAAGGGTCATGCTTATATACTGTTTTGTGAAGCACTAAAAAAATGTAATCTAGTAGCATTAGCTAAAACTGTAATAGGGAATAAGTTTTACTATTGTATTTTAAGATTTAATAAGCAAAATATAGTGTTAACAACCTTATATTTTGAAGAAGAAATAAAAATAAATAAAGATGAGATAGAAAACAAAATTAATGCAAAAGAGCTTGATTTAGCAATAAAATTAATAACTTCATTAAAAGGCAAATTTGAACCATCAAAATACAAAGATGAATATCAAGATAATATTAAAAATGCTATAGAAAACAAAATTAATGGTAAAAAAATAAATGATGTTAAGAAAAAAAATAAAACACAAATAAATGATTTGATGAAAGCTTTAGAAAAGAGTTTAAAAGAAAAATGATGGATTTATTTAAAAATAAAGAATTTGGGCCAATGTTACTTAATGAAATAGAAACTCCATTTGATTCTAAAGAATATGTATATGAGGTAAAATATGATGGTATAAGAGCTTTAATTTTTGTAAATGATAAAAGTATTAAAATTCAAAGTAGGAATAAACAAGATTTAACTAATCTTTTTCCTGAACTAAATAAAATTAAAGATATAGTTGATAAAAATGTCATATTTGATGGTGAGATAATATCTTTTAAAAATGGCAGACCTTCTTTTTTAGAAATACAAAAAAGGATAAGAATAAAAAATTATGATAAAATAAATTATTTTTCTAAAAATAATCCAGTTATATTCATGGCTTTTGATATTATTTATGAAAATAAAAATTTAAATAATATGAAATTAATTGAAAGAAAAAAGATTTTAAATAAATATCAAGATAATGATGTATTTGTAAAAGTCAAAATGATTGATACGTTTGGTATAAAATTATTTAAAAGTATAAAAAAGTTAGGTTTAGAAGGTATTGTGGCAAAACTAAAAAATGGTTTATATCATATAAATAAAAGAACAGATGACTTTATTAAAATAAAAAATTTGAAAGAAGAAGAATTTATAATAGGTGGTTATGAAATTAAAAAAAATAAAGCTGTTTTCATTTCACTTGGTACATATATTGAAAATAAATTTTATTACGTTGGCAAGGTTTTATTACCTAAAAATAATTATTTATATAATAAAGTAATAAATGAAAGTAAATCTAAAAATTATTTTTGCAATTTTAATGAAAAAATTAATTATATTAAACCATCAATTACGTGCAATATAAGATATTTAGAAAAAACATCAAACAATTATTTGAGACACCCTGTTATAAAAGATATTTAAAGGAGATTTATATGGCAAATTTAGATAAATATAATAAAAAAAGAAATTTTGATAAAACTACTGAACCAGTTGGTAAAATAATTAATAAAAATAGTAAAAAATTAAAATTTGTTATACAACATCATATAGCAAGAAAAGATCATTATGATTTACGTCTTGAATATAATGGTGTTTATATTTCTTTTGCAGTGCCTAAAGGTTTATCTTTTGATCCAAAAGATAAGCGCCTTGCAATTAAAGTTGAAGATCATCCCTTAAGTTATGGTAATTTTGAAGGTGTGATTCCAAAAGGTGAATATGGTGCAGGAACTGTAATGTTATTTGATAAAGGTTATTGGTATCCAGATAAAGAACCAGATTTTTTAAATGGTCCTATAAAGTTTTTATTAAAAGGAAAAAGAATGGTTGGTAGATGGTCACTAATTAAATTTAAAGATGAAAACTGGTTGATTATAAAAGAAAAAGATGAATATGTTAAAAATAAGGATATAAGTAGTTATAAAACAAGTGTTAAAACAGGTAGAACTATGAATGAAATAAAAAATAATAAAAATAAAATAGATATTATTTTAACAAATAAAGAAAAACTTATATTTAAAAATGTAACTAAGGAAGAAATATTTAAATATTATAAAAAAATTTTTAAAAGAATGTATCCATTTCTATCAAATAGGCTTATAAGCACAGTAAGAAGTCCACATGGGATGAATGGTGAAAAATTTTTTATGAAACATTTAAATAATAAAAATAAAGGAATTAGTAAAAAAAATATTAAAGATAAATTCAATAATAAAAAAGATTATTATTATATTAAAAATATAAATGGTCTACTTAGTGAAGTACAAATGAATAGTTATGAATTTCATATATGGAATAGCCAGGTTGATAGTATTAAAAAACCAGATATATTGGTTTTTGACTTAGATCCTGATATTAATGTTTCTTTAAAAAAAATAAGGGATTGCGCTAAAAACTTAAAAAATATACTTGATAATTTAAACTTAAAATCATATGTTAAAACTAGTGGTGGTAAG
>CAQHJP010000119.1 GCA_948801035.1 uncultured Bacilli bacterium | reverse complement strand
ATAACTAAAATATCTTGTTTACCTTTTAAAATGTTTATAACTTTTCCAACAAATATATCATTTACGTAAGCATCCATTGAGATAATATCTTCATCTACATATCCTGTAATATCTAAATCTTCTCTTTTTATATAAACAGAATCCGTTTTAAATCTAATGGCATCATTAATATCATTAATACCATCAAAAGTAACCATATCATAATTTTTATGTTTTCTATAACTTTTTATAATTACTTCTTCTAATCTTTTGCCTAAATAAAGCTTATTATTTATTTTAAATGCTTTATCTTTATATTTAAAATCAGAAATAATTCTAAGTTCTCCTTTTATTCCATGTGTATTAACAATTTCACCTAAATATACCATACTATAACCTACTTATCTAATTCATATAAAATAATACTTGTTGCAACACCAACATTTAAACTTTCACAAGCCTTATTCATATTAATATATATATAATCAGTACAAAACTTAGAAGCATAGGCACTTATTCCAGCTCCCTCGTTTCCCATTATTATAACAAATTTAGAATCTTTTTCAATACTTTTTAAACTTTTTCCAGAATCAACTTTAGTTCCATATATTTTAAAATCTTTATCTTTTATATTTAAAACTAAATCATTAATATCCATTATTACAATATTTAAATGAAATAACATGCCTTCACTAGCTCTTATAACTTTAGGATTATATAAATCTACAGTATTTTTACTAAGTACTAATGTATCAACATTAAAAGCAACACAACTCCTTATAATGGTACCTAAATTTCCTGGATCTTGAATATTATCTAAATAAACAATTTTATTTCCTAAAACCTCGCCATCCATTTTATTTGCAACACCAATTATTTTTGAACCGCTTTCAGTATCTGATAGATACTTCATAACGCTTTCATTCATGTAATTAGTTTCTATATCTAAATCTAAATTAGTATCATTAATTAAAACTTCTTTTAAACACCCTTTTTTATATGCTTCTAGTACAATATGTTTTCCTTCTATTAAAAACATATTAAATAAATCTCTGTATTTTTTTGTTTTTAATTTTTTCAACTGCTTAATTTTTTTATTTTCAACTGAACTATATAACATGAAATCACCATAAATATAATATCAAAAAAAATATATAAAGTAAATTAAAAACTGCTATTTTTAGCAGCCTAGTATCATACTCACAGTGTTTTTTAAATCACGTTCATTAAATGGTTTTAATAATACAGATCTAATAGGGTATTTTTTAGCTTGTTCAACTAATTGTTCATCACCAACTCCTGTAATTACTATAACAGGTATTTTATCAAATAAATTATTTTTTCTAAAATATTCAAGCACAGCAAATCCATTTACATTTGGCATATTTAAATCAAGTAGCATAGCATCTACTTTATTATTAATTAGTCTAAGTGCTTCTGCTCCATCATGAGCAACTATGACATCAAATGAAGTATGAAAAGCATTATTAACAAAGTTTACTATAACATTAGAGTCATCTACCACTAATAGTTTTTTGTCTTTTTTAATATCTTCTTTAATTTCTACAACAACATCTTCACCCAAATATTCTAAAGCTATTTTAATACTATTTTTAATATTTCTAATAAGTTCTTCAAAATTATCACTTATATAATACATATTATTAGCTTTACTTTCAATTTCATGTTTATAACATAATTCACCCATTTCAGTAAAACCTAAATATCTATATTCACTTTTAAGTCCATGAATCAAAATAGCATAATTAGCCATATCTGATGTTTCCTTATAATTTTTTAAATTTTCTATTTTTCCTTCTATTTCAGATAAAAATAAATTTAATGTCTCATCATATGTTTGCATATCACCAAATAGTTCTAAACTCTTTTCAAGATCAACATTATTATTTTTTAATACATTAACATCTTTCATACTATCACCAAATCTATTATATCACGATTTTAAAATTTATCAAATATAACTTATTGACTGTAAAACAAACAAATGTTATAATTTTATTATATGGGAGGATATAAAATGTTTATAAATATTGATAGTGCTTTACCTGGTATGATACTTCAAAATGATATATTTGAAAATAATAATATTTTAATCAAAGCTGGAACAGTTTTAGATAAAAGACTTATATATTTACTTAAAAATCATGGTATTAAGGAAATAACTATTTCAATTGAACCTGAAGTAGAAGGAGAACTTGGAAATATATCTTTAATAAACAATCTTGAAGTAGAAGAAACTGTAAATAAACAAATTAAAGAACATGCAAAAACTGCTTTAAACAATTTTGATATGAACCAAGTTACAAATGATGCTAAAGAATTTGTTAAATGTATATTAAATTCTTCAGAATTTAAATATGACTTATCAGAATATAAAGAAAAAGATAATAATGTTTTTAGTCATTCTATTAGAGTTGCAACATTTGCTATAGTTCTTGCAAAAATATATAATTCATATTTAAATAATACAATTTTAGATTCAAAATTAAAAGAAGAAAGCCTAATAAATTTAAATGATATTGCTGTTGCAGCACTTTTACATGATACTGGAAAATCTTGTAAAAGAGATGATGTTAGAACAAGATATGTCAAAACGCCTGAAAATTTAGTTAAATATTTTCCTAACATCGTAAATACTCCACAAGCATTTTATGATAGCAATTATGATTCTATTTATTCTTATATGATTGTTAA
>CAQHJP010000118.1 GCA_948801035.1 uncultured Bacilli bacterium | reverse complement strand
TTTTATATGTATAAATACATTCATTTAACTCATTTACCATAATTTTCTCCTTTTTTATTTTTCTATAAAATCTTTTATTTGACGAGATCTATATGGATGTCTTAATTTTCTAATCGCTTTTTCTTTATTTTGTCTTATCGTTTCTAAAGTTACATCAAATATTTCACCAATTTCTTTTAAAGTTAATTCCTCATAAAAATATAATTCAATAACTTTTCTTTCCCTATCTGTTAAAGTATGTAATACATCAAATATTTTATCTGTTTGTAAGTTTTTAAGTAAAATATCATCACTTATATAATACTTATCTTCACCATTATTATGTTTAGAATTATATTCATCTAAACTTATCTCTTTTATTTTATTTCTTTTTGCTATTTCAATTTTAATACCATAATAAGACCCATAATATACACAACTATAAACACGTTCAGTAGTTATATTTTTAATACTCATTTTATTAATACGATTAATAGCTCCCATAATAGCTATTGAAAGTAATTCATCATGTTCTATTTCGCATTTGCTCGCAAATTCTTTTACTACAAGCTTAATTATATACATATAGGTTTTTATAATGTTCCATAACGCTTCTGTATCATTATTTACTTTATATTTGTACGCACATTCAGCTACATCTGATTTTTTAAATCTCATAAATATTTCCCCTTTACATGAGTAGTTATTATAACATATCAAAATAAAAAAAGCAACTTTTTTAATTAGTCACTTTTCTAGACTGAATTTCAGCTATTTTTTCAAATATTTCTTTAGCATTTTTTTCATTTATTTCATTATAACCTAATTCTTTTAAAGCTTGAGTTTTAATAGTATTAAGTTCCATTGTTCTACTCATTTTTTCTTCTATTTTGTGTTCTATTTGTGCTTCAAACTTTTCATGTGCTGCTGCTATTTTCACTTTAGAAGTTCCTCCTCCATTGTAAAGTGAAAAAGCAGAATATAATATACTTTCAAATAAATATTGTTCTTCTTTGTCAAAAGCAAATTCAAGAGATTTAGTAAAACCAGTTGCTTTTGATACATATCCTAGGATGTATTTAAGTTCTTTAGATGTATCTATTGATTGCAAGAAGTGATATAAATAAAGCATAGTATTGTAACCTTCTGAATCATTTTCATCATCTAATTTTTCTTTTATAATATTAAGTAAATCTTGTAGTAATTGGGATTGTTTTTTACCAAGTGTTTCACAATTTGAAATACTTACCTCACTTGATGTACTAACTGTATTTAACCTTGCGTCAACATCATAAATATAATCAGTAGTAACTTTTATTTTAGATATTTCTTCAACAGATTTTATTCCAAGTAAATTTAATAATAAAACTTTTTTATCCTTAGGCCATTTATTAATGGAATCTAGTTCTAAATAATTGTAAATCATTTGCCTAGACACACCTAAAAATTTTGCTAGCTTAACTTTAGATATACCTAGTTCATGTAAAATATCATTTAACTCCTTCATTTTTATACCCTCCTATTAACATTTTATCACAACTTTGTCAAATGTCAAGTGTAAATAAAAAGTATAAAAATGGTAATTTATAGATACCATAATTTTTTATTATCTTTTCTTACTTCTTTTATAATTCCTCCACCTAAGCACTCATCGCCTTTATAAAATACACAAGCTTGACCTGGTGTTACAGCTTTTACCTTTTGTTTATATTTAACTAATATAAAATCATCATGAAATTCTAATAAAACATCATTATCATTTTGTCTATACCTAAATTTAGCTGTACATTCAGTATATTTGTTATCACTAATCCAGTTTACATCTTCTACAATGCAAGAATCTGTATATAAATATTCATTATCATCACCAAGCGCTACATATAATATATTTTTGTCTAAATCTTTACCAACTACAAACATTCTATTATCAAATCCACCTATGTTAAGTCCTCTTCTTTGTCCTATAGTATAATACATAAGACCTATATGAGTACCTAATTTTTTATTAGTATCAATATCTATTATATCCCCAGGTATATTTGGCAAATAGTTTTCTAAAAATTTAGTAATATTTCTCTCACCTATAAAACATATTCCAGTAGAGTCTTTCTTACTAGCGGTTTCTAAATCATATTCTAAAGCTATTTTTCTAACTTCACTTTTATTTAAATTACCAATTGGAAATAAAACTTTTTTTAAAACATCCTTAGGAACTTGTGATAAAAAATACGTTTGATCTTTATTATCATCAACGCCTCTTTTAAATACTCCATTATCAATTCTAGCATAGTGGCCAGTTGCTATATAATCAGCTCCCATTTCAAGAGCTTTTTTATAAAACATATCAAACTTAATATATTTATTACACATTATATCTGGATTAGGGGTTCTACCTTTTTTTAGTTCATCTAAAAAATATGTGAACACATAGTCCCAGTATTCTTTTACAAAATCTACCCTATATAGTGGTATATTTAATTTTTTACATACTTTAACTGCATCATTATAATCTTTTTCTTGAGGACATATATTATCATTTAATGTAGGATTTCCTAAAATATCATTATTAATAGATGCATCCCAATTTCTCATAAACAATCCTATAACTTCATAACCTTGATTTAAAAGTTTAATTGCAGCAACACTACTATCTACTCCACCTGAGATACCAATTACAACTTTCATAACATCACCAAAATAATTATATCATGTATATTAAAATAAGTG
>CAQHJP010000117.1 GCA_948801035.1 uncultured Bacilli bacterium | reverse complement strand
GTGTTGAATACTTATATTTATATAAGGATCCTAATGTTTATAATGTGATGCCCACCTGGTAGATACTAGGTTTTATCGTTAAGGGCCCGCTATTCTGGACTTTTTTTGACATTTTTTTTTAAAAATTAATTATATAATTAATTTGGTGATTATTTTGAGAGAATATAATTTATTTGTAATTAAGGATAATTATTTTAAATATTATATTAAATATCCAGAAAAATTATATAATTTACTTTCTTTAATTTATTATAAAAAATGTAGTATAGAATATGGTATAAATTTATATAGTAAAATATGTAAAAAAGTAGATACAGAAATACTTAAAAATTATTTAAATAGTAAGTATAATTTAAATAATGAAAGAATATTTTATATAAATGGTATTTTTATAAATTTATATAATTCAAGAATTACGATAAAAAGTAAATATAATTATCCACAAATATTAAAAATTTTTAATTATTATAATAGATGCATATTTGTAATTGATTTTGTAAATAATGATTATTTCTTTTTAAGAAATTTTAAAGTAAATATTTTGCAAAATATATAACTTGATAATTTTATTTATTTTTAGTAAAATAACATATAGGAGCTGATAAAATGATTTTTAATATTATTTATTTAGTAGTAGGATTATTAATAGGGGCAGTAATAGGATTTTTTATAGCTAGACATTTTATACAAAAGCAAATTAAAAAGAATCCTCCTATTAATGAAGCAATGATTAAAGCTATGATGACTCAAATGGGAAGAACTCCAAGTCAAAAACAAGTAAATCAAATGATGAAGTCTATGACTAAATATATGTAAAGTATTTTTATAATACTTTTTTTGTGCTATAATATCTATTAGGAGTGATTATATGACAAACAAAGAATATGCAGATTTTTTATTACCTGGGATAGATAAAATAGTTGAAGATTATGATGCTATTTATCCAAAAAGAAATTTATCAGAAGGTAGTATCGTAACTCGTTATGCACCAAGCCCAACTGGATTTGTTCATATGGGAGCTTTATTTTCAGCTTTTATAGCAAGTAAAATGGCTCGACAAACAAATGGAGTGTTTTTTTTAAGAATAGAAGATACAGATAAAAAAAGAGAAATTGAAAATGGAGTAACAGGCATAATCAATGATCTTAAAAATTATGGTATTAAAATAGATGAAGGTATGATTTCTGAAGAAGAGGGGATATATATAAGTGTTTTGCTAAATATTTAATAGAAAACGATTTAGCTTATCCATGCTTTTGTTCAGAACAAGATTTAGAAGATATTAGAAAAGAACAAGAATCTTTAAAAGAAAGATTAGGTTATTATGGCAAATGGGCAAGAGATAGATATTTATCCAAAGATGAAGTTATAAATAAAATAAATAATGGAGAAAAATATGTAATTAGATTAAAATCACCTGGTAAATTTGAAAATAAGGTTATATATGAAGATTTAGTAAAAGGTAAATTAGAACTTCCTGAAAATGATTTAGATATAATAATTATTAAAGGAGATGGTTTACCTACTTATCATTTTGCACATTTAGTAGATGATCATTTAATGCAAACAACACATGTAATAAGAGGTGATGAGTGGTTATCAAGTGTACCAATACATCTACAATTATTTAAAGTTTTTAATTTTAAAGCACCTAAATATGGTCATATATCACCACTTTTAAAAGAAGAAAATGGAAATAGAAGAAAATTAAGTAAAAGAAAAGATCCAGAAGCAGCAATTAGTTTTTATCATGAAAAAGGTATTCCAGTTGAAGCAGTTTTATTATATTTATGTACAGTAGCTAATTCAAACTTTGAAATGTGGTATTTACAAAATAAAGATAAAACTATAGATGATTTTAAATTAGAATTTAAAAAAATAAGTTCTTCTGGTTCTTTATTTGATATTGATAAATTAATAAATATTTCAAGAAATTATATCAGTTTACTTAAAGCTAGTGAAGTATATGATAAGGCTTTAGAATATACAGAAAAATACGATTTGGAATTTTATAATTTACTTAATAAATATAAAGATTATAGTATAAATGTTTTAAATATTGAAAGAGAACAAAAAAAACCTCGTAAAGATTTAGCTATGTTTTCTGATATAAAATCTGAAAACTGGTATATGTATGATGAATTATTTAAAAATGTATTATATAACTGGGATAATATAACAGATATTAATGAAATTAAAAAAATACTAGATTTATATATAGAAGTATATGATGATACTGATTCTAAAGATGTATGGTTTGATAAAATGAAAGATGTAGCTTCTTCTTTAGGCTATGCCAAAGAAGTTAAAGAATATAAAGAAAATCCAGATAATTATAAAGGACATATAGGGGACGTTAGTATGGTTTTAAGAGTAGCTCTTACTTCTAAAACTATGACCCCAGATTTATATGAAATTATGAAACTCTTAGGTAAAAGTAGAATAGAAGAAAGATTTTCTAAAATTAAGTAATTAATATTTACAAATTAATTTAATTAATGTATAATTTAAATATGTTAATTAAATTATTGCAGGTGTAGTACAATGGTTCGTATGCGGCCTTGCCAAGGCTGAGATGGGAGTTCGATTCTCCTCACTTGCTCCATTGAGAGAATTACTCACACCTCGTGTGAGTTTTATATTACAAAAATATCCTATATCACTCGTTGATATGGGATTTTTTCATGTTTGAAAGGAGGTTTCTCAAATGAAAATAACCATAGAACCTTTAGAATTTCCTTTATATG
>CAQHJP010000116.1 GCA_948801035.1 uncultured Bacilli bacterium | reverse complement strand
AATTATAAGAGACACTACCCATAGTTCCCATTTTTATATGACATTTGTTTACAACAGCTCTTAAATCACTTACACTTCTATTTACATTATCTGTTAAGCATTCAACTATTAAAGTAGAACCTCCTGGGCCAAACATTTCATAAGTATTTTTAATATAACTTTCATCTACACCACTATTTACCTTATCAATAGCTCTTTTAATTATATCAGCTGGAACTTGTTCCTTTTTGGCTTTCTCAATCAATCTTTTTAAACTTGGATTGCCTTCTGGTGTAGTACCACCATTTTTGGCCACTTGATATATTTCTTTGGCATACATACCATATAATTTTCCACGTGCTGCACCTGTTTTAGCCTTAGCGGCTGCTATATTTGGAAATCTTCCCATTTTTAATCACCTCTATATATTTTACTTTCTATTTATTATTTTTTCAATACCTAAATAGTTTTATTATTATTTTTAGATATTATTTCATTTAAAATTTCATTATTTGACATAGTAAATTCATTTAATTTAATGTTTAAATACTCATCTACATCAAAAGGATTTGATGTGATACTAACATTATCAAAATGATAACTAATTCTATAAAATGTTCTTATTAACTTTTCTGTTATATTAGATTGTATTTGATTATTATATTTCATAAAGTCTTTGAAACTATCTTTCATAATTTCTTTACTTAATCCTCTTCTAAACATTTTTTTAATAAAAACTCTTATTCTATTATCATATCTAAGTGGTAAGAATGTAACTACTTTAACTTTATCTACTCCTAATTTATAAACTTCATTTAAAAATATAGATAAAGAATATATAAATGAAGGAGTAACATCTGTTATATTAAAAGGATAGTAATCACTTTTATTTTCTTTATATTCACTATACTCTTTATTATCTTCTACTTTACTATTTAATTTATAAAGTTTTCTTTTTATTTTTTTATGAAAAGGATTATTAATATGTGGATTATAATCTTGAACAGCATATATATAACAAGTATCATTACTTATACCATAGTTTATAGTAGGAAATATATAATTATCATCTTCACTAATTAAACAAATTCTAAATTCATATGGTGTTTCTTTACTACAAGGTGTTATATTAATATTTATATTGCCTTCAAAATACTCACTATAAAATGAAAAATTACTAAATAATTTATTATTTAAAAAATCTATTTTTCTTTCTACATATAATAGTGGATCATTAAAATCTGTAATAGTCATATCAGCAAAAAGTAGCGCTATTAATCTTTTGATTTTTAAATCTTTTATATCAATATAATTATACTTTACATAAGTTAAAACGTATTCATTTATTTTTTCATATAGTTGCTTTTTATAAACTTCATTTTTTAAATTTAATACTGGAGTCATCTGTGAATCAGAAATATTTTTAGTATTTAATTTCATATATAAATATATATCTGATTTAACTACTCCAGAAGATAATTCATTTAAAATTTCATCTATATATTTATTTATATTTTCCATCTAGATTTATCAAGTGCATCCTTGGCTGCTTTTTGTTCTGCTTCTTTTTTAGAATGAGCACTACCCTTTCCATAAATTATATTATCTATTTTAGCTACTACTTCAAAATTTTTATTATGTGCAGGGCCTGATTCAGATATAACAACATATTCTAAGCTTCTTTTATCAGTTTGAACTAATTCTTGAAGAAGTGACTTATAATCTTTAAATAATATATCTTCTGAAATTATATGTTCTATTGCATTTTTATATATAAAATTTTTAGCTTCTAAATATCCTTTATCTAAATATATTGCTCCAACAATAGATTCAAATATATCAGCTACTATTGCTTTTTTTAAATTACCCCCACTCATTGCCTCACCATGACCTAATTTTAAAAACTTATTAAGACCAAGTTTCATACTATATTCATACAAGGCATCTTCGCATACATATTCAGCTCTTATTTTAGTCATTTTACCTTCTTTATAATCAGTATTACTATATAAATAATCACTCATTACAAGTTCTAATATAGCATCGCCTAAATATTCTAGTCTCTCATAACTTTCTACATTAAATTCATTAGCATATGAACTATGGGTAAGCGCTGTTTCATATAAATTACTATCGCTTTCAAAACCTAATAAATCAAATAGTTTCATTATATCACCTACTTAATTATACTATAAAAATAATAATTTTTAAACTTTAAATTTACTTATTTGTCTAAATTTAGTATAATATAAATATGAAATATTTTTTACTAGGATTAATTAAAGTTTACCAAATGATTCCACTACCTTTTCATAATTACTGCAAATACACGCCAACATGTTCTAATTATGCTATTTGTGCAATTATAGAGTATGGAGCATTTAAAGGTTTTGTTTTATCATTTATTAGAATACTTAAATGTAATCCATTTTCAAAAGGTGGATACGATCCAGTTAGAAAGAAGTGATTAATTTTGAAAAAATATTTAGTTTTAATAGTAATGGTTATTTTGCTTACAGGATGCTTTAAAAAAGATGATATGGAAAATATAACTATTTATACTACCATTTATCCAGTTGAATATATAACAAATAGATTATATGGAAACTATTCTACTATCAAAAGTATTTATCCAAATGGTGTTAATATACAACTTTCTAAAGAAGAAATAGATGAAAGCTTATATACATTAACTGATAAATTATTAAAAGATTATAGTACTTGTGATTTATTTATTTTTAATTCATTATTATTTATATATTCCCATATAGAATATTCTAATGAA
>CAQHJP010000115.1 GCA_948801035.1 uncultured Bacilli bacterium | reverse complement strand
GAAAAGATAAAGAAAAATATAAGTAATGAATTAAGTAAGCATTAAATTGCTTATTTTTTAAAATGTTAAGTTAAGTTGACAAATTTCCAACCAAAATAGGTAGAATGCAACTTTAAAAAATGTAATAATTAATCGTGAGGTGAAGAAAATGAGTTTGGGTCAAAGATTACTAGAACTTAGAAAAAGCAAAAAATTATCACAGGAGGAATTAGCTTTTAAATTAAATGTTACAAGGCAAACTATTTCTAAATGGGAAACAGATCAATCTACTCCGGATTTTGATAAAATAGTTCCAATATGCGAGTTATATAATATAAGCGTTGAGGAGTTATTAACTGGTAAGAAAGAAGAAAAAAGTGTTGATAATAATGATTTTGTTTTAAGAAAAAGAGCACAGGGTATAGGACTTAGTGTACTACTTTATTTTATATCAATTATTTGGATTATGATAACAATTCCAGTTATGAAGATGAATCCTATTGTTTCAAGTGCCATATTTTTACTTATATGTGGTGTTGGAACTTATTATTTAATATATACTTGTATGGTTTATAAAAAAATTAAAACACTAAAGGAAGAAAAAACAAATAAAGTAAATAAACAAATAGAACAAATATTATCTATTATAACTTTAATAATTTATTTATTAATAAGTTTTGAAACTATGTACTGGCATATTACTTGGATTATTTGGATTATATATGCTCTTATTTTAGAAATAATAAAATTAATATTTATGTTAAAGGGGGATAAAAATGAAAAATAAACCTTTAATTATATTTTTAATCATAACACTATCAATCGTTGTAATTGCTTTAATAACAATATTTATAAATATGTTAAATGGTAATAAAATATTTAAATTTGGTTATACAATTTCTAAAGAATTGTCAATAAATGAAACTTTTGAAAATAATTTTAAAACAATTTCTGTAAATAGTGAAGCGTCATTAATTGAAATAAAAAAATCAAATTCAAATAATTTTAAGGTGCTTGTTTATGGTAATAAAGATAATATAAATTTAACTTATGATAATGATGCTTTAAATATAGAAACAAAAAAGGATTTTTGTACCTTAATATGTTTTGGACAAAAAATAAATAAAATAGAAATATACATTCCACAGTATTATGAAAATAAAATAAATATATCAAATAATTATGGTGATATAAAAATAGCAGATTTTATAAATGCAAGTATGGACATTAAAAATGATTGTGGTGATATTTTGATTTCATCTATAAAAAATGTATCTATACAAAGTAGTTATGGGGATATTTCTATTGGAAGTTTAATTGAAGGCGATATAAATCAAGATTGCGGCGATATAACTATAGATAATGTAAGTAATATTAAAGCTACAAATAATTTGGGCGATATAAAAATAAATAAAATAAATAGTTATTTTGATTTATCAGATAATTGCGGTGACATAAAAATAGATGAAGTAAACATTAATGAAAATTCAAAAATAAAATTAGATTTAGGGGATGTAAAAATAGGTTTAACAAATGAAATTTATATTGATGCTAAGGTTAGTTTAGGTGATATAAAAATAAACAATAATCATAATAAATCAGATATAACTTTAAAAATAGAGAATAATTGTGGCGATATAAAAGTAAATAATTAAAGTTAAAAATGCTTTAATTATTTTTTATTTATTAAAAAATGTGATATAATTAAGTTGTATATGTTTAAAGAAAGTAGGGTTTATATGAATGAAAAAAGTAAATTATATATTGTTTTAGGATTTGTAGCAGTTATTATAATTACTATAATAGGATTTTTTATAGCAGAAGATAAAAAAAGTGAAAAAATTTATAACACATTTATGGAAAAATGGAGTGGTAGTGAAAATTCACTTGTATATATTGGAAGTTCAACATGTAGTTATTGCAATTTATTAAATCCAAGTTTAGAAGATATGAAAAGTAGATATGGATTTGACTATTACTATATTGATATAAATGTTATAAATGCTAAATATTTAAATAAAATAGTTTCTGTATTAAATTTAAGTGAATTAAAAACACCTTATTTAGCAATTGTAGCTCAAAATAAAATAGTAGAAGAACAAAAAGGATATTCTGATTATGATAAAATGTTTGACTACTTACAAAGAAATAATATAATTAAAGATGATGCTAAACTATTATTAAATTATATTAATTATGATGAATATGCAAAATTAATAAAATCTAGCAAACCTCAAGTAATAGTTGTAGGACAAAGTACTTGTGGGTATTGCGTCAATGCTAAAATAAGATTAAACAATATTGCTGCATCAAATGATATAGATATTAATTATTTAAATATCACTTATTTATCAACAGAGGAAAAAAATAAATTTTATGATAGTTTTGAGTATTTCAAAGGTAAGTGGGGAACTCCTGTAACTTTAATTGTTAAAAATGGTGAAATTGTAAACAAATTAGAACAATTAGTATCAGAGGAAGAATACATAAATTTCTTTAAATCTAACGGGGTTATGTAATGGAAATACATAGATTAGTAAAAGAATTTAAATCAAAATATCCAACTACTGTTGCTTGGAGATTAAAATCTCACTCATCAGTTGCAAGTAAACATCTTAATCCTGGTGAAGAAGTAACTTATGCATTTGTATGTCAAAAAAATAATGTTTCATATGAGATTTTTAGAACATTTGTTGTGGCTCTTACAAATAAAAGAATTATAATAGCTCAAAAAAGATTGCTATTTGGATATTTATTTATTACTATAACACCTGATTTATATAATGATTTAACAGTTTATAGTGGTCTTTTGTGGGGAAAAA
>CAQHJP010000114.1 GCA_948801035.1 uncultured Bacilli bacterium | reverse complement strand
TTTTTCAATTTTATCTCTTTTAAGTGAAAGAGCAAGCTTCATATATCTAGAAAACTCTTTTTTTACATTATCAGAAACTTTTTTAGCTGCAACAAATGATCCTGTTATTAAAAATAGCGCTGATGTACCGGCAAAGTCTGCTTCAAAAAAACTTTCATAAGGAAGAATTAAATTATATATAATTCCATGTGATACTAACGCACCTGCAGATAAAACTGTAAAAAAACTTGTACCGGCTAAAGCCTTTTTTATTATTATATTTTTATTATTATAAATACTATCTTTTATTAATATAGTTTTCATACTATCACCTATTATAATTATATTATTAATTTAAATAATAGTCAATTAATTTTACTTATCTATAACATTTGCTATACAGTATGGATATTCTATTTTAATTATTTCAACTTCTACAATCTCATTTAACAATTTTTTATCGCCTAAAGCTTTTATTTGTAAATAATTTCCTGTATGTCCTATTAAATAATTATCTTTATAAACTTCAGGTATAAATGTTAGTTTACTACCTATAAATTTATTATAATAAGAAAGTTCTAACTCTTTAGATAATTCTAATAATTTATGACATCTTTCTTTTTTTACCACTTCATCAATTTGATCTTTAAAAGTACTTGCTAAAGTTCCCTTTCTGGGAGAATATGGAAATACATGAATCTTAGTAAAACCTATTTTTTTAATAGTATCAATAGATTCTAAAAAATCAGATTCGGTCTCACCTGGGAAACCTACTATAACATCTGTAGTAATAGAAATAGAAGGTCTAATTTTTCTTATTTCATTTATTTTATCGATAAAATATTTTTTATCATATTTTCTATTCATTAATTTAAGTATCTTATCAGATCCAGATTGAAGTGGTATATGCATATGATCAACTAATATATCACTTTTTTTAAATACTTCTAAAACACGTTTGTTTACCTCTGTTGCCTCAATTGATGAAATTCTAATTCTTTTTAGATTGTTTACTTTAATTAAATCATTTAATAAATCTGCAAATGAATAAGTTTCATCGCCATAATTTCCTGTATGAATTCCTGTTAAAACTATTTCTTTATGAGAATTTGAAACTAAAGTATTAACTTCTTTTAAAACAAGATCTTTATCTTTGCTTCTAAGTCCACCTCTAGTATATGGAATTATACAATATGAGCAAAAATTATTACAACCATCTTGGATTTTAACAAATGCCCTAGTCTTATCAAAATTATTAAGTTGCATATCTTCAAATTCTACATTTTCTAAATTATATATTTTACTAGTTTTTTCCTTATAATTATTAATATAATCAACTATTTTAGATTTATCTTTATTACCAAGAACTATATCTACCCCATCCATTTTTAAAACACGCTCATGTTCTATTTGAGGTAGGCACCCACAAACAATAACTAACTTATGATTTTTTCTTATTACTTTTCTAATCATTTGAAATGACTTATTTTCAGCTACATTAGTAACAAAACAAGTATTGACAATGTAAATATCAGCATCATCAATACTTCCTTTAATATAACCTGAATTAACAAGCTCATCACTTATTACCATTGATTCATAAGCATTTACTTTACATCCTAAATTTACTATATAAAATTTCATAAATTACTTCTAAAATCCTTTAATTCTTTTAAAAAATCATCGCCATTTGTAGCTTTTCCAAATATCGGAGAAATAAATTCACTATTTTTAAATTTAGGTGGTTCTTTTTTAATATCTAAAACTTCTTCTTTAACTTCTTTTTCATTTTTAACTTCCATTAAAGCTTTCTTTTCTTTTACAGCTTCTACAAGTTCTTGATAACTAATTATTGCTGATGCTTCTTGTTCTTCTTCAAATGTAGTCATTTCTCTTGTATCAGTATTTGACTCTAAAGCTTCAATAACTTTTTCTATTTCAGTTTTTTCATCTTCATCTTTTAATATATATGATACTTTTTTAGGTCTTAGTAAAATTAATAATATTATTAATAAAATTGTTAGAATTATTAAAGTAATAATATATTTATAATTTACAATAAATTCTAATAAAGACATAACATCACTCCATCATTTCATAATTTAAAACGCTTAATAAATAAATTGGTACTGTTTCTACTCTTAGTATGTTACTACCTATAGTAACTGGTATAAATCCTAAAGAAATAAGTAACATCTCTTCACTATTACTAAGTCCACCCTCCGGACCAATCATCATTACTATTTTATCACAGTTTTTAATATTTTGTATAACTTTTTTAATTGAACTTATATTTTGCTTAGTACTACATAAAATTTTAGTTCCAGAAATATTAAGTTCACTTATTTTTTTTATTGTGTTTATTTTTGGAATATCTAATCTTTTAGATTGTTCAGCAGCTTCCTTACATATTTTTTGCCATCTATTTAATTTTTTATCCACATCTAATATCTTAACTTTAGATCTTTCAGTTTCAACTGGAATTATCTCGTCTACTGCAAGCTCAGTTGCCTTTTGAAGTACAAAACTAAATTTAGAATCAGGTAAAAGTGGCACACATAAAACTTTATATGTATTTTTAATAATATTATTATTTTCACATCTAACAATTTCAGCTTCAAACAAAGAATTTAATTTGCAAATATATAAATTATTATCATAAACAACTTCTACTAAATCATCTTTTTGCATACGCATGACTACTTTAATATGATATAAATCATCTTCATTTAAAATTAAAATATTATCATTTTTTATTTTACTAAAATATCTTTGCATTAATTATTATTAATCCAATCTTTTAATAAATCCATATCAATAAATCCTATTTTTTTATCTATTAACTCGCCTTTTTTAAATAGCATT
>CAQHJP010000113.1 GCA_948801035.1 uncultured Bacilli bacterium | reverse complement strand
AAGGCTATAGAACTAATCACTTCATTTAAACTATAACCATATAAATCCTGATATATTGTTGTTATAGCTTTTATAATAGTGGTTTTACCTGTACCAGGTCCCCCTGTTATTATAGTTACATTATTTTCTAAAGAAGCTTTAATAGCATATTTTTGAATATCATTATAACTAATATTATTATCAATTTCTAATTTTTCTATTAATTTATCTATTTTTTTATTTGTCTGTTTTAAGTATCTTAAAGAATTAAGTATAAATGAAGCAATATAAACCTCATCATCATACATTTCTTTTAAATAGTATTTAGAGTCAACTACACAAACTTTCATCTCTTTAATAAGTTCATTTATATAAAAATCAAATACTTCTTCATTAAGTTCTATATTAAGATATAATAAAATACTATTATATATTTCATCTTTAAATAAATAAGTATCCCCAGATTTAAATGTTAAATCATTTATAGTATATAATATACAAGCTTTTACTCTTTTACTATCATCTTTTAAAACTCCCAAATTTAGAGCTATTTCATCTATTTTTAAAAATGATATATTTAAATCATCCATTAATATATATGGATTTAAATTAATTTTATAAGTAGTATCTTCTTTATAAAAATTATATATAGAAAGTGAATCTTTCATACTAAAGCCTAATTTAGTTAAATAAACAATTACCTGATGAGATTGTTCATATTTTTTTAATGTTTCATAAATACTATTTGCTTTTTTTATAGTCATTTTAGGAACAAGTAATAAGCATGATGAATCTTTAAGTATTTCATTAATTACATCTTCACCCAAAGTATTTACAATGTTTTTAGCAAGTTTATCTCCTACTCCTTTAAATAAATCACTTTTAAAAAACGCTTCAAGTGCTAAAGAACCCTCAGGTGATAATCTTTCATAATTTGTTGTATTAAATTGCATACCATATTTAGGATGATCTATAAGTTGTCCATAAAAACAATATAAATCATCATTATTAAGTTCATGAAAATATCCAGTAAAAGTTATTACTCTATTTATATAAATTTTAGCGTCTTCTATATTTGTATCACTAACCTTAAAAAGACCAATTGTAAAACCTTGATCATTTGAAAATATTGTTTTTTTATAGTTTCCTTTTATATAATCCATATAACACCTTTTATTAGTTCTTTTAAATTATAACACAAAAAAAGACAAAAGTCTTTTTAAATTATCTATTAAATTTTGCGTTCCGTAATCGGACATGGTTTTCTTATTATTTTAACTACTGTATTTGGAGTAATCTCAGAATCATCGTCATAATCACTTAGGGCTTGTTTTATCTCTGCATCTGAAGCATAACAAACAAAATTTATAAGTTTAAAATCTTCAAACATTTCATCCAGATAATTAAAGAAAGCTATATCACTTTTAATATTTAAAGATCTTAATATTTCAAAAAGTGCATCATTTTCTAAATTACATATTAACTCATAAAATCTATTAAGTAATTTATATCCGGTTTCTCCTAAGCCTTTAATATTATTAATAAAATAAAATATTTCACATAAAAGTTTAAGCGTAGGTTTTTTAAAATATGTTGCAGCATTTAATATTTTTGCTTTCATCTCATTTTCCATATAATCAATAGCACCAATTAAATCAATATATTCTTTAATATTTTTTATATTAAGCTCACCTATTAATAACATTAAAAGAGCAAAATTTTCACTATTTAAACAATATGTTGCCTCATCATTAATAAACGTTAAAATTTTTGATAATATTGCATCATCCTTATTTCCTATACTAAAATTCACTACATATTCATAAAAAGTTGAACCAATTAATTTTCTATTTGTCAAAATTTCTATTAGAAATTCAGAAGTATCCTCAGGCATACTTTTTAATTTTGTAATAGCCATTTTATAATTTGTTTTATAAGCTGTATTTCTACTATTTTTTATAAATGTAAATATTGATTTACTATTAAAATAAGCAAATTTTTTATCAAGAATAAGATAAATTTCTTCTTCACTTAACTGAAAAAGTAATTCTAAATCTGCTTTAATATTAATATCTACAATTTTTCTATCTAAAAGTCTTAAAAATTCTTTTTTCTTCATATTTTACCTCTTTCCTTTTTTTACATATGTGATATGCATATCCTTTTTTATATCAAAATCTGATGAAAAATCAGATAAAATTTCATTTATATCAGATTTTTGATAATTATCATTACTTAAAATTTCAATTATATTTCCATCAATTACATTTTTTCTATTTAAAATATATTTATTAAAACTACTTTTTTCCTTAGCCATTATTATCATATAGAAAAATAATGGATTAATATGATAATTTAGTAAATCTTTATATAATTTAATTTTTTTATAATTAATTACATTTGATAATATACTTACAATATTTAAATAATATTGTGATTTTAATAAATGTTTATTAGTTATTATATCTACATAATCATTTAATAAATTAATATCTTTGGTTTGCGCTAAAGTTAAAAATGAATCAATAACAATAGTAGGTATATCCACATTTATTAAATCTTTATTCGTAACAAGTTTTAAGTATAATAGTAATATTTCTTTATCCATTTCTAATATTTTAGAAAATGTTTTAACTACGTAATAACATTTGTTTGAATTTATTAAATTTGAATATATTACTAAATTACAAAACATTTTTAATATTTCTTTATCTTTGATTTCTAAAGCTATTGGTAATATATAATCAAATATATAAACATCAACTTCACTTTTTAATATTGTATTAAATGAATTTAATATATCAATATCAGTAATATCTAAAATTTTAGATATATTTTCTTTATTTGCAAGTTTATTTATTGTATAGTAAGAAAA
>CAQHJP010000112.1:2198-2876 GCA_948801035.1 uncultured Bacilli bacterium | reverse complement strand
TGAAAGTAAAGATGTGCTATCAGTACTGGCTTCATCTGATCAGGTATTTGACATATTTTTAAGAGGGGCTAAAACTATTCATACATTTGATATTAATCCACTTACTAAATACTATTTTCATCTTAAAAAAGCA
This sequence comes from uncultured Bacilli bacterium, assembly GCA_948801035.1. Lineage (GTDB taxonomy): Bacteria > Bacillota_I > Bacilli_A > RF39 > UBA660 > Faecisoma. Next base: position 2,743 of record CAQHJP010000112.1, on the reverse strand, counting down.
GGTGTACAAGCTCTTTCACAAGAAGATTTTATTGCTTTTTTTGATATATACCATGATAGTATTTATGATAGGTCTCTTAATCTTTGTATGTTTAACGATATTTGCAAATTTTTAAAAGATGATGCTTTTACATTTTGGAATATTTTATTTACAGATAAAGATATATACCCTTATTTAGATAGATTATTTTCTGATGATTATATTTTCTTTAATAAATCAACACGATTAACCTTGTATTTAGATAAAATTAATTATTTAAAATTAAAAAGGACAATTGCTGATTTAGAAATAAAATTTATTAATTGTAACTTAAAAGATCTTTCAAATTCATTAAATGCAAACTATGATATTATGTACTTGTCTAATATATTAGCTCGTATGGGATTTGAAGTATTTACAGATGAAAAATCTGATTTTAATTATTATGTATCAATTTTAAAAGATTTATCTAAATATCTTAAAGAAAATGGTGTTATTATTGCTAATTATTATTATTATAAAAATGATATAAGAAATGTGATTAAAAAAATGAAAAAAGAGAAAAT
>CAQHJP010000112.1:0-2188 GCA_948801035.1 uncultured Bacilli bacterium | reverse complement strand
TAAAGGGGAAGGTGCTCTTATTTATGGAAAAAGGTAATAGTATGCTTGTTAATGATATAGAACTAGCTGAAAAAGTAATAAAAGGTTGTAATGAAAATGATTTTTCTCAAATATATTTATTTACAAATGAAAATATTAAAGCTTGCTTTGATAAAATTAATTTTAAAAGTAAAGATGTATTATCAGTACTGGCTTCATCTGATCAAGTTTTTGATATGTTTTTAAGAGGAGCTAAAACTATCGATACCTTTGATATTAATCCACTTACTAAATACTATTTTCATCTTAAAAAAGCAGGTATACAAGCTCTTTCACAAGAAGATTTTATTACTTTTTTTGATATATATAATTTAGTACTTGATGAAGATGGTAATTATAAATTTGGAGAATTATTTGATCGTGATGTATTTAAAGAAATATCTAAATATTTAAAAGACGATGAATATATATTTTGGGATACTTTATTTAGTTCAAAATCAACACATAATAATTTAAAAAAATTATTTTGTAATGACTATTCTCCTTCTGATATATTAATGAAAGAAACTTTATATTTAAATGATGATAATTATAAAAAATTACAAACTAAAATTGATGAATTAGAAATAAAATTTATAAAATGTAATATTTATGATTTAGTAAATATTTTAGATAGTAAATACGATATTATGTATTTATCTAACATACTTGGACGTCTTGGATTTGTACAAGCTATTTCCGATAAATCTGTTTTAAATCATTTTATCGCGTTTTTGAATAGTTTATCTAAATATCTTAAAGAAAATGGTGAAATTATTGCTAATTATTATTATGATTATTTTCGTATAAATTCACTTTATAAATATTTAGAAAAAAATAAATTTGATTTAGCTCATTTTAAGGATATTAAAATTGAAAAAAGTGGAGCTTTAATTTATAGGTAGGTGAGGTTATGCTTGAAAATGATATAAATTATGCAAAAAAAATTATAAATGGGGAATATAGTGAAATCATAGGTGAATATACACAGTTTAGAAGAATTTTTCCATTTTCAAATGAGAACATAAAAACTTATTTTGATTTAGTTGATTTTGAAGATAAAGATGTGCTATCAGTGCTAGCAAGTTCTGACCAAGTTTTTGACATGTTTTTAAGAGGAACTAAATCTATTGATACATTTGATATTAATCCTTTATGTAAATATTATTTTTACCTCAAAAAAGCTGCTATTTTAGCTTTAGAAAAAAATGATTTTATTGATTTTTTTACAACATGTAAAAACAATGCAGGTTATTATGAATTAAAAAAAACAATAAATAAAGAGATGTTTAGCGAAATAACAAAATATTTAAAAGGCGATTATTTAATTTTTTGGGATGAAATATATAAAATTCTTAATGAATATAATCTTTTAAATTTTTATTATACTTGTCATTCAGAAGTCAACGAATTAGTAAATAGAACTTTATATTTAGATGATACAAATTATAAATTACTTAAAAAATCTATTAACTCATTTGATATTAAATTTATTGAATGCAATTTCAAAAATTTATATTATTTTTTAGATAAAAAATATGATATTATGTATTTTTCTAATATTGCAGATTATTTAATTTCAACATACAAAACAAAAAATTATGAATTAATAATATATAGATATAAACGAGATATAGAAAAAATAAAAACATTTTTAAACTATGAAGGTATTATATTAATGCACTATTTATATAACTATCATCATAAAGATCAAACTATTAACAGAGCTATACTAAATATGTCAAATACTAAATGTATTAAACTAATGCCTAATGAAACTTATTCACCAGGAGTAATTATACATCAAGATATAGATGAAATTTATTAAAGGAAGCAGGTTTTATATGTTACAAGATGATTTAAATTATGCTATACATGTAATAAATGATATACATCAAAATACATTTGATCATATATTTGGATTTACAAACGAAAATATAAAAGATTATTTTGATAATTTTGATTTTAAAAATAAAGATGTATTATCAGTATTAGCTTCATCTGATCAGGTATTTGATATGTTTCTAAGGGGAGCTAAATCTATTGATACATTTGATATTAATCCACTTACTAAATACTATTTTTATCTTAAAAAAGCTGCTATCCAAGCTTTGGATAAGGAAGAATATTTAAGATTTTTACATGAATATATAATAAAAAATGGCATTTA
>CAQHJP010000111.1 GCA_948801035.1 uncultured Bacilli bacterium | reverse complement strand
TATATCTTAAAGATATAAGTAAAATTAACCAATATGAATTTTATATTGAAAATATAAAAAAAGATTTTAGTGTTTTAAGTATTAGTGAAGATTATTATCTAATAGAAGGCGATAATTTTTATGAAGTTATACTTTCATTAGATTTAGATGATTTTTACAAATTAAATAATAATGTTTTAGAGTTAAAAATAAAATTAGGAAAAACAACAATAATAGAAAGGATTAAAGAGGTGATTTTATGAATGAACTAACAAAGGATGAATTAAAAAATATAAATGCAGGTGGATTTAGTTTTGGAATAGGCATTGCAATAGGTGCTGGATTAATATTTATTATAGGCTTAATAGATGGATACGTTCGTCCACTGGCATGTAATTAAGGAGGTGAGTTATGAATAAAAATGATTTGCTTAATATAGTAGGTGGTGTTAGTATTACTGGAACTTTACTAAATGCACTTTACAAAGGAATTAATGCGATAATGGATGTAGGAAGAAGTTTAGGTAGTGCACTTAGAAGACTTTCTGATGGTAAAATGTGTCCAGTTCGTTAAATAAAAAATATAAATTAATATTATTATTAATTATATGTATAATATTAATACCAATAATTCCTATTTTAATAAAAGTTATATTTAATTTAGGAAACTATTTTGGAACTATTGCAAGATATATAGAAGAAGGAATGATTTTAAGTTTTAAATAAAAGTGGATTTTCCACTTTTATTTTTAATTTCTTAACATATTCTTAACATAATTGCGAAAAAAATATTGTAAATATTAAAAAAACATGTTATAATAACGCTAGTTGTGGAAGGAGGGATTATATGTCTACAGTAGTTGTAAAAAATGGTAATGTTGATGGTGCTTTAAAAGTTTTTAAACAAAAAAATGCTAAAGATGGCCTTCCAAAAGAACTTAGAAAAAGAGAATATTATAGTAAACCGGGAAAAAAGAGAAGAGAAGCTAAAGAAGAAGGTATTAAAAATAGTCGTCGCCGCGAAAGAAACAATCGCGAAAGAAATAATTATTAAGCCACAACATGGCTTTTTTCTATAGAAAGGAAAATATATGAGAGAACAAATATTAGAAGATTTAAAACAAGCAATGAAAGAACAAAACAAAGAATTAGTTAAAATTATAAGAATGGTTAAAGGAGAAATTCAACTTTTAGAAATTGAGTTAAAACATGAATTAACTGATGCAGAAATGACATCATTAATTTCAAAACAAATTAAACAAAGAAAAGAAACAATTAAAGAAATTGAATCATCAAATAGGGAAGATTATAAAAATGAACTTTTAAATGAAATAGAAGTTTTATCTAGATATATGCCTAAGATGTTAAGTGTAGATGAAATAAATGAAGGACTTGATAGAGTATTTGCTAAAATAAATCCTACATCTATAAAAGACATGGGAATTGTAATGAAAGAAGCAAAAGAATTATTTAATGGTAAAGCTGATATGAGTTTAGTAAGTTCACTTATTAAAGAAAAATTAAATTAGTTGAAAACTACTAGCTTTTATGGTATTATTTTTTTAGGAGGATTATTTATGAATTTTAATGAAATAACTATTAAAATTAAAAATATGTTTTCTAATATAGTAGCTAAATATAAAAAAATAAATAAAAAAATAGCTACACTTATATTAGTTACTATTTTAATAATTATTATAATAATAACTTTTATAATAGGAAGTATTAATAAAAGAAAATTAAAAAATTGTGAAAATTTATATAACAGTATAGGAGTACTTGTTGAAGATTATTTAACAGAAAAAAATTTATATCCAGTGTTACTTGGTGATAGTGTTACTGTAAATTTAAATGAATTACCTAAAGTAGAATTTAAAAATAAAGAAGTAACAGGCTCAGTTAAATATACTAAATATGAAACTGGTTACGTTAAAACATATTATATAGAAAATTGTGGATATTGTTCAAAAAAAGAATTTAAAAAAAGTACTGATAAGTATGATGAAAAAAGAAATATGGAAGTTTATGCATTATATAATTATTATGATGTAGCATACTATGATACAAAGTGGACTAATTATTTTGAACCTGATAAAATAAGCACTGAACTTACAAATGGAGTTAATTTACCACTTGATTTAAAAAAATTACCTGAAATACCAAATGGAGCACAAGTAGTAGAATATGTTAAAGAAGATAAATTATATTATAGTTATAGAGATATTTTATATAAATATTATAAAAATAATATAAATTATAGTGGTTTTTCATCAGTAGCACCAGCAGGATATACCACTAAAGATCCTAATACACAAATATATACTGAATTAACAGATTGGAGTTTAAATTATCCAGGGAAAGAAGACTATAGAGATATAGAAGAAAAAACAGGTTATCGTTGGTATTATGAAGAAAATAAGAAAAAAATATATTGGAATGATGGTGCATATTATCCAAACCAACCAGATAGTAAATATAATAAAAAAAGCAAAGAAACTGCTAAAATGTATCGTTATAAAGATAAAATGTGGAAATGGTATAATGGCTCTCTTTCAAGAGGATATAGCCAATTTCAAAGAACAAAACCTACAACTTATAATTATATAGATACAGATTTATATCAGTATACTAATTGGACAGGTTATAAAGATACTTCATCACTAAATAATGATACCATAGCTTATAGAGAAGAAGTAACTAAGACATATTCAAGATACATGATTAAGTATAGAACATTATCATTTGCTAAATTAGATAAAGCTATAACAAAAGAAGAATTAGAAGCTTTAACTGGCAAAACTTTAGAAACTCTTATGAGTGACCCATCAATATATGTTGAAGTTAAATTTGAATTTAAGTATTAAAAAGACCACAAAAATGAAGTGAACCCCAAATAGTTCACAAAAATAAAAAAGTCTTTTAAAGGAAGTGAA
>CAQHJP010000110.1 GCA_948801035.1 uncultured Bacilli bacterium | reverse complement strand
TTATTTTATATGTAAAAACAAACCAAATAAGTTTATTTTATATTTTATTATAGTAAGCGTTATATTAATATTTTTAATTTATACATTAGGTAATATGTGTATAATAAAAGCAATTTTAATGTCGTTAGTATTTTTAATGTCATTACTTCTTGTAATTTGGGTAATCGAAATAAGCAAAGATATAATAAGACTTCATATGAACTTAAAAGAATTAGCTAGCGAAGAACAATTTAAAACATTACTTTTTAAAATCACTCATGAAATTAAAAATCCAATTGCAGTTTGTAAAAGTTATTTGGATATGTTTGATATAAATAATAAGGACCATATTAAATATATAAAAATATTAAAAGAAGAAATGGATAGAATACTTATTTTGCTTAAAGATTTTTCTTGTATGAGTAATATACAAATTAAAAGTGAGATAATAGACGTTACAATGCTTATCGATGATGTTTTAGCACAATATGAAATGGTTTTATCTTCATCTAAAATAAAACTTATTAAAAATTATAATGATGATGAGGTGTTTATAGAAGGAGATTATAATAGGCTATCGCAAGTTTTAATAAATATAATTAAAAATGCTAAAGAAGCTAAAGATACAAATAAACAATCATTTATTGAACTTAAAACAGAAGAATATGGTGAAAATTTTAAAATAATTATTACTGATAATGGGATTGGTATAAGTGAAAATGAACTTGAAAAAATAAAAGAACCATTTTATACAACAAAAAAAGATGGTACAGGATTAGGTGTATCTCTTTCTTTGGAAATAATAAAAGCACATAATGGTAATTTAGAATTTTATTCTAAAGAGGGTAGTTATACTAAAGTAATTATAACTTTACCCAGAATACTAGAATTCTAAATATATATTTTCATTATAATTATGATGTTTTGTATTTAAACTTTTAAGTTCTTTATCATTTATTAGTAAAAATTTATTAAGTAATATATCGCTACCATCAGAATTGATTGGATCATCCCAAGTTAAATCAATATGATACCAATTATTATCTAAATAAACAGCATTCCAAACATGAGCATCACTTGCTATTTGAAAGTTTTTAATATTTAATTTATTTAAAAATATGCTCATAACATCTGCATATCCTCCACATAAAGCTTGCTTATTAAATAAAACTCCAGTAGCATTATGTGACGAGCTATCTATATCATCTAAATCTTCTTTTATATAATTTATATCATATTTTGTATTATTTATAATATAGTCGTGGAATACAGTTATTTTTTCTTTTATAGACATATTATCAGTTATTATATTAGCTATTATATTATCTATTTCATTTTCAACTTTTTTTATCTCATCATCTGTGTATGTTTTTTCAAAAGTTATAGTTATTTTATTAAATGAGTTAATGGATAAAAGAACTCTTTTAAAACTGTTATATGGATGTACATAATTATTTATATCACTCATTAAGTTTGAATCAATTATTTCTTTTACATCTTTTTTACAATCTGCGTATTTGCATAAAAAAGTAGAAGATTCAACACCACTATTTAAAAGTGTGTATAAATAATTAATTAATTCTTCTTTGTTTGAAATTTTAAAACTAGAAGAATTTTTTACATACATAAAATCATAATCCAATTTATAACTATTACTACTTATATTTTCTTCCCCAAAATAATATATATAATTTTCAACTATATATTCAGTTATATTATCTTTAAAATAAATAGCTAAAATTAGTATTATAATAATTGGAATAGAATTTATTATTTTCTTCAATTTTATCACCTATTATTTATTATATCAAAAATAGTTAAAATAAAAAACTGTTTTAAACAGTTTCTAGTCCATAGCATTTACTTTTTTAGTTAAACGAGATTTATTTCTAGCACCTTTATTTTTAGTAATAACTCCAGCACTAGTTGCCTTATCAATTCTTTTGATAGCTGTTTTAAGATTGTCATTAGCTTTATCTTTATCTTTAGAAACTATAGCTTTTTCAACATTTTTAACAGCAGTTTTCATACTGGCTGTTAAATTATTATTATTAACAGTTTCTTTTTCAATTACTTTAATTTTTTTCTTTGCATTTTTCATATTAGCCATATTATTTCACCTCCAAGTTTTGAAATTCATTAACATTTTAACATTTTTACTTAAAAATTGCAATAACTTATTAATTAAATATGCATAAAAAATAGATTTATGTTCAAAATAAATTAGCAATTGTTGTTGACAAGTGCTAAAATTAGTGTTATACTTAATTAGCAGTGATGAAATATAAGTGCTAATTAACAGTTATAACTCATATACTGCAAAAGAGGTGATGAAGTGCTTAATGAAAGGCAAACAGAACTTTTAAAACTTATCATTGAGGATTATACTAAAACAGCATATCCTGTAAGTTCTAAATCATTATGTGAATTTCTAGATTGTTCATCAGCAACAATTAGAAATGAAATGATGGAATTAGAAGAATTAGGATTTTTAGAAAAAACGCATATTTCCTCAGGCAGAATTCCTTCAGATAAAGGTTATAAATATTATGTTAATAATATTATGAAAAAAGAAGAAATATCTAAAAATGATATATTCAAATTTAATACAATATTTGAAAATAATAATTTACCAGTTTCAGATTATATTGCTAAAAGTGTTGAAATAGTATCAGAACTTACTCATTTAACTGCTGTTGTTTTAGGAAATGCTTCAAACGATACTTGTATAACTAAAGTTGAAGTTGTTCCTATAAATGAAAAAAGTTTAATTGCTATTCTTGTAACAGATAAAGGTCATGTTGAACATAAAACAGTTGTAATTGAAGAAGAAGTATCACTTGTTGATATAAAGCAAACTGTTGACATAATTAGTAAAATGATACTTGGAACTAAATTAAATGATGTTAAAAATGTGTTGGAAAGTGAAATTAAACCT
>CAQHJP010000109.1 GCA_948801035.1 uncultured Bacilli bacterium | reverse complement strand
AAAAGATAAAGTAATAGTTGGCGATGAAATAAAAAAAGCATATGGATCAGGGATATATATAAAAGAAGGAGAAGAGTTAACTTTAGAGGATTTACTTTATGGACTTATGCTTAGAAGTGGTAATGACGCATCGCTTGCAATAGCTAAATACGTTGGAGGTAGCGTTGATGAATTTATTAAAATGATGAATAAAAAAGCATTAGAAATTGGCATGGAAAATACTACATTTAATAACCCCAATGGGTTAGATGCAAATGGTGGTAATTTATCAACTGCATATGATATGGCAATACTTACAAGTTATGCTATGAAAAATGATGTATATAAAAAAATAGTTAATACAAAAAAATATACTTTAAAAACTAATATGAATTATTATTCTTGGATTAATAAGCATAAGTTATTACATAGTTATAAATATGCTACTGGAGGAAAAACTGGGTATACAGAAATTGCTAAAAGAACTTTAGTTACTACATCTTCTAAGGACGATATTAATTTAGTAGTAGTAACATTAAATGATGGTAATGATTTTAAAGATCATGTAAGTTTATTTGAAGAAGCATTTAATAACTATACTAATTATAAAATATTAAGTAAAGGTAACATAAAAATATTAAATGAAAGCTATTATAAGAACGATATTTTATATATTAAAAATGATTACAAAATTAGTTTAAATAATAATGTAAAAAATGATGTTTTACTTACTTATAAATTAGATAAAAAGAGTATATATAAAACTGATGATGTAGTAGGTAAAATATTAGTTAGTATAAATGATAAGATAGTTCATGAAGAAAATATATATATAAAAAAAGAAAATACATTATCATTTACTGATAAAGTTAGGAATTGGTTTAAAAACTTATGGTAAATAAAATATGGGGCTTTTTAATAATATCTGGTATTTTATTTTGTTTATTTACTGGTAATATAAATATTGTAAATGAAGAAATATTAAATAGTACTAAATCATCTTTAGATATGGTTTTTAAAATATTTCCTGTTTTAGCACTTTGGCTTGGGATATCAAAAATAGCGGAAGTATCAGGACTTTTAAATAAATTATCTTTAAAACTTTCTGCTGTTTTAAAATATATATTTCCAGAAATACCAAAAGGACATATTTCACTTAGTTATATAAGTTCAAATATAATAGCAAATATGTTTGGACTTGGTAATGCTGCAACACCATTTGGACTTAAAGCTATGTCGTCACTTCAAGAATTAAATAAAGATAAAAAAGTTGCATCAAGATCAATGATAACATTTTTGGTACTTAACACTAGTGGAGTCACTTTAATCCCAACAACAATTATTTCTCTTAGAATGATGTATAATAGTGCTTGTCCTACTAGTATAATACTTCCGTGTATTATAATTACCTTTTCATCTACGATTGGAGGGCTTATTATGGATAAAATATTAAGCAAAATTTATAAATGATATCAAATTATATAATGCCATTAATAGTTTTATTTGTTCTTTTTTATGCTATTTTAAAAAAAGTAGATATATACGATACTTTTATTGATGGAGCTAAAGAATCTTTTGAAATTGTGCTTAAAATATTTCCTTCACTACTTGCAATGGTTTTAGCAGTTAATATTTTTATTAAAAGTAATATAATTGCTAATTTATTTGGCTTTATAAATTTTATTCCTAGTGAGATACTTCCTATGATTTTAACAAGGCCTATATCTGGAACTTCATCTTTAGCAGTTTTAACAAATATTTATAAAACTTTTTCACCAGATGGTTATATAGGTACGTTAGCCTCTTTTATACAAGGAGGAACTGATACTACTTTTTATGTAATAACTTTATATTTTGGAAGTATAGGTATAAAAAAAATAAAATATGCTTTATGGGCTGGGCTTTTTGCTGATATACTTGCAATAATACTTAGCTTTATAATGACCTCATATTTATTTTAATTGTTGTAAAAATTATAATAATGTGTTAATATAATAATTATAAGGAGTGAGCTTTATGAGTAAAAAAGAAGAATCAAAAGAAGAAGTAAAAGAAGAAGTAAAAGAAGAAAATATTAAACAAGAAGTCACAAAAAGCAAAAACAAAAAAATTATAATATTTGCTTTAGTAGCTATTATAATTATTGCTATAGTATTTGCTTTATTCGCATTTAAAAGTGATAAAAAAGTAAAAGATATGCCTTTTATGTATGTGGAAGGTGAAAAATTAATATTATGGCAAGATGAAAAACATAAAATAACTGTAGATGAAAATTTTTCTACTAGCGATAATAATAGTTTAAATACTGCTATTTATAATAATTTACTTGCATATGTTAATGATGAATCAATGTATATATATAACATTAAAACAAATGAAAAAGAAAAAATTGCTTCAAGTGTAGATGAATATTCAAAAATTTATTTTAGTGATAAAGGATCATATTTAGTTTATACGGATAATGATAATAGTATTTATTCTTATAATTTAAAAGATAAAAATAAAAATAGAATTGCCTCATCTAAAGATTCTATACCAGAACTTTTAAAAGTTGAAAATGGTTTAGTTTATTACACTACAGCTGAGGAAAATATACAATCTGAAGAAAGCTATGAAGAAGACTATGAATATAGTGGTAAAAGTTTATATGTTTATACACTAAAAAATTCAAGTTCAGAAAAATTAGCTACTAAAATTACAAATATATTTGAAAATGAAGATGAAACAAAATTTATCTACGACACATTAGATGGGGAAACTTATTCAGTATATACTTTAAATCAAAAAGATAAAAAAAGTGATAAAATAATTTCTAATGCAGTTTCAATAGTAAATTATAATTTAGATTATGATAAATTCATATATATTACTAATTCAAAAGAGTTTGATAATTTAGAAGATGATGAAAAAGATATAGATGATAAGATAATAACAGATTCTAAAGAAGAAAAAAGAATGTGTTCATATTCTGATTACCT
>CAQHJP010000108.1 GCA_948801035.1 uncultured Bacilli bacterium | reverse complement strand
ATGCAATATTTTAAATGATTCTTCTTCTATATCACCTTTAAAATTATTTCTAGTTAAATTATCTTTTATACTACTGTAAATTCCATCACCATATAACTCTGTTGCTATACGCTGTTCAATATTATGTGGAAGTGGACTTCCATACCAACTACTTGCTTTAGTATAAACTAAATCTGTTACAGTCTCTATTGAATTTTCAATTTTAGGTGAGAAAGGTACTCCACCTGTTTCAATAATTACTTCAACTATTTCTACCATATCAGCTATTTTATTAGTATTAGTTACTACTATCTCATACGCCTCTTCTTTAGATAGAAAACTAAAATCTTCTAACATTTCATCTGTTGTTCTAAAATGTTGCGATGGGATATTAGTAATACCTCCTCTTGCTAAAGGATGTCTTCCACCACCTGGCACTTTTTGATTAACTATAATTTCTCTATATATTTTATCTTCTCTATATAAGTGATGTAAATCAGAAGTTGCAACTATAATTTTACCAGATTCTTTAGTTAATCTAATTATTTTTTTAATATGTTCAAGTAGTTCTATTTTAGAATCAAAATCATGTGTTTCTAACATATGTGAGTATACTTCTGGAGGTTGTACTTCTACATAATCATAAAAACTAATTATGTTAGATAATTCTTCATCATTTTTACTTTTAGCTTCTTTAAATACCTCAGATTCATAGCACCCACTTCCAATAAGTAAGCCTTCTCTATGACTATCAAGTACACTTCTTAAAATTCTTGGAGTCTTATATAAATATGTAGTATTTGCTAAAGAAACTATTTTAAATAAGTTTTTAAGTCCTACTTTATTTTTAACAAGTATATTAACATGGTAACTTCTACCATATTTATGTATCTCATTTTTATCAACCATTTTATTTAATTGATCTACTCTTTCAATGTTTTGACTTTCTAATTTTTTTAACATTTTATGAAGTACTAAAGCAGTACCTTTAGCATCATAATCTGCTCTGTGATGTTCATCTTCAGAAAAAGGGACTTCATATCTTTTTACTAAAGCAGATAAACTATGTCTTTGATAATTACTATCAAGTACCCTAGAAAGTTCTAAAGTATCAATAACAGTATTTTTAAAAGTACCTAATTTATACTTAAAATAACACATCTCTAAAAATGAAACATCAAATTTAGCATTATGTGCAACCATTGGTAAATCACCAAACCAAGAAATAAAATCTTTAATAGCATCTTCTTCGCATCTTTTACCAACTAGCATCTCATCTGTTATAGATGTTACTTCAACTATTTTTTCTGGCAATTTTCTATTTGGATTTATTAATTCATCATAAGTATCTATTATCTCTCCATTATGAATTTTAACAGCACCTATTTCAATAATAGTATCTTCTCCACCTGCATTAAAACCTGTTGTTTCAAAATCAAATACAACATAAGTATTATCAAGTAAATTTGAATCATTTTCTCTTATTACAATATTTATAGAGTCATCTATTAAAGTAAGTTCTGTTCCATATATAGCTTTAAACTTATCTTTATCCTCTTTACCTTTATTTAAATCGCAAACAGTATGATATACATCAGGAAAAGCTTGACATCCATTATGATCTGTTATTGCAATTGCTTTATGTCCCCATTTATATGCTTGATTTACTAATTTTTTAGCATCAACCACACCATCCATTTGACTCATCATAGTATGAGTATGAAGTTCCACCCTTTTAACATCCGCTAAATCTTTTACCTCATCTATTTTTTTATTTGATCTATTAATATCTCTTATATTAAGTACTATTTCATTTGAGTATTTATCATATTTAGTATAACCTCTAAAATTGTAATAACTTCCCTCTTTTATTTTATTTTTGCAAAGCTCAAAAGTAGATGTATCTTTTACAAACAATTTAGCATACATACTATCTTTAAAATCAGTTATTTTAAAAGTGAAAATCTTAAAATTAGATTTACTAGATTCAAATATATCTATTCCAAATATATAAGCTTCTAAAGAAACATTATCTTCTTCTGTAAAAATTCCTTCAATTTCATGTGTAACATTTTGTATAAAACTTCCAACTATTTCTATTGGTTCTTCTTTTTTTTTACTAAAAACTTGGCTATTTTTATCTTTTTCAATTTCTTTTTTTATTTCTTCTTCTTTTTTTTCATCTATCTTAACGTCTATTAATTTATTTATACCAATACTTTTTAAAAAACTTTCTAGTGATTCTTTTATAGAATTAAATTTCATTTGTTCTGCTTTATTTGTAACAGATATTATAATATCATCTTTAATGTCTACATCTTTAAATGTTTCTAAAAGTGGAAATTCTATTTTATTTTCATCTATAAAGTACATATAATAATCTTTTACTATATCATCATCTACGTTTTTTAATGTAAAAAATGCAGAAACATTATAATTTTCATATTTTTCTTTTAATAATAATATAAAACTTTTATATATATCAACTGGTAAAATATTATCTAAAGTAATAAAAAATTGATATGAAGTTTTTTCTTTATTCCCTATTATTTTATCTAAAGTACCTTCTTTAAAATAATCATAATAGTCATTTGGTAAATTAATTTGTTTTAATAAAATATTTAGTTTTTCCTGCATTTTTACCACCTTATTTTATTGTATCAAAAAGACTTAATTTTTTCAATTAAATTAAGCCTTATTTTTAATAAAAACAAATCTATCTTTATTTTGTAAATCTTTATATACTTGTGCCTCGCAATCTAAATATTTGTGTGCAAGTTTTAAAATTTCTTCACCTTGCTTATATCCAATTTCAAAGGCTATTAGATATTTATCTTTTAAGTTTTTTTTAACAGTTTTAAGTATTTCTTCATAATAATAAAGACCATTATTATCTGCATATAAAGCTATAGAAGGTTCGTTATTTTTAACAATATCCATAATTTCTTCATCATATGATATATATGGTGGATTACTAATAATAATATCATATTTTTTATTTAT
>CAQHJP010000107.1 GCA_948801035.1 uncultured Bacilli bacterium | reverse complement strand
TGCTTAATATTTAACTTAACAAATATTTATGCAACAAATAATCCATATAAGCAAATTTCATCTTTAGGATTTACTAACTGTACATGGTATGCTTGGGATCAAGTTTATAAGAGGCTTGGTATCGCACTTCCCAGTTGGGGAAATGCTGATACATGGCTTACATATGCAAAAAATGCTGGATATGAGGTTGGTACTACGCCTAAGGCTAAATCTATTGTTGTATGGCGCTGGGGAAATTATGGTCATGTTGGGTATGTTGAACGTGTAAGTGGCGATAAAATTTATGTATGGGATTCAGATAGAACTTGTATTGATGAGGAGTATCCTCCATATAAAGAATGTATGGAAAAAAGTGTTGACCAAACATCGGCTGAAGCATGCTATAAATCAGCTAAAACAATTGCTTGTGAAAATAATTCCACATATTGGATATCTCCTGGTGATTTAATTGGTTATATTTATTTAGATAAAATTCCTGAGAAAACAACTCCTGTTTTAACTACACCAACTGAAGTTAAAAAATCAAATAATGCTAATTTAAATAGTTTAATTATAGATGGTATAGATTTTGAATTTAAAAAAGATGTTTTTGAGTACGAATTAACTTTAAATAAAATAAATGAGATTACAATAAATGCTACTGCAGAAGATAAAAAAGCTAAAGTAGATTTGGAAAAAACTCAAACTTTAAATGTTGGTCTAAATATAGTAGAAATCAAAGTAACTGCAGAAGATGGTACTACAAATACTTATGTTTTAAAAATTAAATTAAATGATAATAATGCTAATTTAAGTAATTTATCTATAGATGGTATAGATTTTGAATTTAATAAAGATGTTTTAGAGTATGAAATTAAAGTAAATAACGATAAAATTAATATTAATGGAACTTCTGAAAGTACATATGCAAAAATAGATGGAATAGGCTCTTATGATTTAAATAATGGGCTAAATATGATAGAAATCAAAGTAACTGCAGAAGATAACACTTCAAAAATTTATAAAATTAATATTTATAAAGAAGAAAAAGAAAATATTAAAAAGCAAAGTTTAAATAACAAAAATATAATTATTTATATAATTTTAATGGCAGCATTAATAATAATAGTTAGTACTATAGCAATTTTAATTATTAAAAAATGTAAAAAAAATAAATAATTTTTACTATATAAGGAGTTTTTATGGAACTAGTAGACGAATTAAAGCATATAATTTTTTTAAACAAATTAGAAATAATTTCAATGACAAAAGAATATTTTTTAGTTTATTTAATTTCATTAATTAAAGATTTTAATGGTAGAAATAATAGGATAGTACTTATAGAAAAATTAAAAGAATTTTATAGCTGTGTTAAATTAGAAAATAAGTGCATTAAATATTTATTAAAAAATCTAGATAAAGTTACTAATGAGAAAGTTTTAAATGAGGTATTAGATGATTTAGATTTATTAAACGAGAAAACATATTTATATTTTAATACTATTTTAAGTGAATATGAAAATAATATGTATTGCAAAGATTTATCTAGAAGTATAATACCATTTAAATATTTTAAAACTATAAATGAAAATAATAAATATTTAGAAGAAATTTTAGGACTTACATTAAATTATGGTGATTTAGAAGAATTTTATAAAGACGAAAAAGCTTTCAAATTTTTAAAATCAAAAGTAAAAATTATAGATTCGCAATCATTTGATGGTATGCCATTTTATGGATGTTATCCTCAAATTGATGATAAAACTAAAATAGTAACTGATATAAAAATTTGTGTGCCTAAGATTACAGATTTAAAATCAATGTTAATTAATATTCATGAATTTAAACATGGTATTGATATTTATCCTTATATAGGCTCATATCTTCCCAATTTAAATTATGAATGTGTAGCACGCAATTATGAAGAAAAATTTAAAACATATTTAATAAGTAAGGTAACTAAATAATGTATTAATTTAAAGGCATATTAAGATGAAAATATGTCTTTTTTATGGTATACTTATATAAGTTAAATTATTTAAAGAAAAGGGTGAATAGTTTGAAAATAAAAGATTTAAAAGAAGAATATGATAAGCTTCAAATAAAATATGGTGCTAAAGATTTAGATTCTATATATAATGGGGGATGCGAAAAAAATCCTAATATATGCTTTGTTTTTATGAATCCTACAGGTAAAAATATTGCTAGTATAAAAGCATGGAAAGGTAGAAAATCCCCATGGTTAGGTACAAAAAATATATGGAAATTATTTTATAGTGTTAATTTATTAAGTGAGGATACTTTTAATAAAATTCAAAATAAGAAATCAAAAGAGTGGGACTATGCATTTTGTGATTATGTGTACGAGGAAATTGAAAAAAATAAACTATTCATAACAAATTTAGGAAAATGTACCCAAATAGATGCAAGGCCACTTAAAGATGATGTATTAAAAAAATACCTTGATTTACTATTTAAGGAAATTGATATTATTAAACCTAAAATAATTATTACTTTTGGAAATCAAGTAAGTTCAATAATTTTAAATAAAAAAATATCAGTTTCTGAAAATAGAAAAATTTGTCATGAATTAGAAATTAATAAAAATAAATATAAAGTATATCCAGTTTATTATCCAGTTGGTAATGGTATATTTAATATGGATAAGTCAATAGAAGATATTAAATGGATAATAGAAAATGAAATAAATGAGGTGAATGTATGAAAAAAGTATTATTTGCAACAGAAAATGAAAGTAAGGTTAAAAGATTTAAAAAAGGACTTTTAGAAAATAATATTGAAGTAATTTCAATAAGAGACATAGAAAAAAAGATAGATATTAATGAAAATGGTAAAAATGCAATAGAAAATGCATTAATAAAGGCAAGAGCGTATTCTAAAATTTTAGACATTCCTGTATTTGCTATGGATGATAGTTTATATATTGAGAAAATACCTGATGATAAGCAACCTGGAATGTATGTAAGAAGAGTTAATGGAAAAAGATTAACAG
>CAQHJP010000106.1 GCA_948801035.1 uncultured Bacilli bacterium | reverse complement strand
TATATAATTATCATATCTAGAACTTAAAATAGTAGTCCCTAATAAATCTTTAATTTTACAATTTTGTTCTTTTATATGACTGCAATCTTTATACTCACAAAACTTTTTATAATAATTAAATTCTATAAAATTATCTTTTATATCACTTTTGCTCATAGAAGATAGACTAAGAGAAGAAAATCCTGGTGTATCTGCACATAATCCACCTTCTACGTGCATAAGTTCTACATGTCTTGTTGTATGTTTTCCTCTGCCTAGTGCCTTAGATATTTTATCAGTTTTTAAATTCAAATTTGGATTTATTATATTAAGTAAAGTAGATTTCCCTGCTCCTGATTGTCCTGCTATAACTGTTATTTTATCTTTAAAAATTTTTTTTATATTAGAATCTTTATTATCATATACTTCATAACCTATTTTTTTATAATAATTAAATACTTCCTCATAAGTACTAAAATCTTTTAATAAATCTTTTTTTGTAAAGCATATTATAGGTTTAATATTATTAAATTCAATTATACATAATAATTTATCTAATAAATATAAATCCAAATCTGGCTCTTTTAAACTAACTACTACTATAGCTTGATCTACATTAGCAATAGGTGGTCTAATTAAAGAATTTTTCCTTTTATCTATACTTTCTATTATTTTAGTATCTGGGTTAATTGTTACATTATCGCCAACAAGTGGTGTTATAGATAAATTTCTAAATTTACCACGAGCTGTACATGTATATTCGCCCGATTTACAAACGACTGTATATAAGTTACTAATTATTTTTATTATTTTTCCATTCATTATTCACCAACAAAAGTATCTACTGTATCTGTGCTACTTATAGGTTTTTTAGTAACTTTTATAGTAAGAGGAACACTAGAATCAACTATACCTGTTCTACTTTGATCTATTATAGTTCCTTCTTCATATACATCACTTTCTACATAAGTAACATTTATTGTAATATTATTTTCTTCACAAAATTTTCTAACTGCATCTTCATTATATCCTTCTTTAGCAAAATCAGGATATTCAAGTGGAAATGATGCATAATATAAAATTATAGTATTTCCCTTTTCTAATTTAGTTCCTGGCTGTGAACTTTGACCTATTATAGAATTTTCTTTATATTTGCTTTGTTCATCTTTTTCTATTTGTCTTGCCTCAGGTATAACTGCAATACCTAAATTAGTTAAATTAACTTCTACTTCATGATAGTTTTGCCCTGTATAATCTTTTATTTCTATCTTACCAGGATCTTTAGCTACAATAATTGTAATTTCAGTATTTACCTTTACACTTCTACCTGATTGTGGACTTGTTTGATAAACTTTTCCTTCTTCTACAGCATCTGTTTCATAGTATTTTACATCAGAAGCTACATTAAAACCTTTTTCTTTTAAAAGTGCCTCTGCTTCTACTACAGTTAAATTAGAAACTTCTGGTACTGTTTTTTCTTTTACAGCTACTAAACGTGGATATATTATTATAAATAAACATATAGTTGCAAGTAAAAATGCACATACACTAGCC
Source organism: uncultured Bacilli bacterium (assembly GCA_948801035.1). GTDB lineage: Bacteria > Bacillota_I > Bacilli_A > RF39 > UBA660 > Faecisoma. Next base: position 1,545 of record CAQHJP010000106.1, on the reverse strand, counting down.
ATTATAATTAAAGTTTTATCTTTTTTATTTTTTTTAGGTTTTAAAGGCGTTTTTTCTATTTTTGATAAATCTGGCATTACTTTAGTTTCCTCCAAATCTTGTTCTGGATAAGCATATTCTATTTTTTTCTCCATAAGACCTTCTTCTGTTAAAGAATTTTTAACATCATCATACATTTCTTTTGCTGAGTTGTATCTGTTTTTAGGATTTTTTGCACATGCTTTTAAAATTATATTTTCAATAGATTGTGGTATATCAGGATTTTGTTTGCAAACAGAAGGAATTGGTTCTTTCATTTGCTTTATAGCTATTTCAACAGCATTATCTCCTTTAAATGGTAGTTTTCCTGTTAATAACTCATACATAAGTATACCAATTGAATATATATCTGATTTAATTGTAGAACCTGTTCCACTAGCTTGCTCTGGTGGCAAATAATGAACTGAGCCCATTACTGAATTAGTTTGAGTAAGTTCATTACTATTAAGTGCCATAGCGATTCCAAAATCAGTTATTTTAACTCTACCATCTTCTAAAATTATAATGTTTTGTGGTTTGATATCTCTATGTATTATATAACTATCATGTGCACACATAACACCTTGTAATATTTGACTCATAATATCTATTACTTCTGGTAATGTTAGTGCTCCTCTTTTTTTAATTAAACTTTTTAGAGTTTTTCCTGCTATATATTCCATAACAATATAATACATACCATTATCTTCACCAACATCATACATCTCTACTATATTTGGATGCGTTAATTTAGACGCTGATAATGCTTCTCTTTGAAATCTTCTTACAAATTTTTCATCTTCAGCTAAATCTCCTCTTAATACTTTAACTGCGACTTCTCTATTTAATATGGTATCAATAGCTAAATAAACATTTGCCATTCCACCTTCACCAATTGTTTTTACTATTTGATATCTATCATTTATTTTATAGCCTTTAGTAATCATTTCACACCATCCTTTAAATATGCACAAGAAATATTATCCGTTCCACCCCTGTTATTACATTTAGTTATTAATTTTTGTAATTTTTCATCTATAGAAAGTTCTTCATCTAATAATACTTTTGTTATTTGTTCATCATCTAACATATTTGTAAGACCATCACTGCATAAAAATACTGCATCTACATCTCTTTCTACATCAAATACATCCATCTCTACTGTAGAAGTAGCCCCAAGAGCTTTTAGTAAAACATTTTTTCTTGGATGTTCTTTTGCTTCGCTTTCAGTTAAATCACCTGATTTAACAAGTAAACTAACTAAAGTATGATCATTTGTTATTTTTTGTAATTTCTGATTTTTTAAAACATATCCAGATGAATCACCAATATTTCCAAAAAGTAAGAATGAATCAGTAACTATAGCAAGTACTATAGTTGTTCCCATTCCTTTGCTTTCATCATGTTCCATTGTATATTTATATAAAAGCACATTTGCTTCACTTACAATTTCTTTTATAAAACTTATAGCATCTTCCTTAGAACCTACTGTAGAAGTTTCTGAAAATCTTTTTCCTATATGTGAAA
>CAQHJP010000105.1 GCA_948801035.1 uncultured Bacilli bacterium | reverse complement strand
GAGCATTTTTATTCATGCTTTTATTAGTATTTGCTTGTTTGCTTCTACTATTTGATTGCATATTTTTATTGTTTCTCATTTTCATCACCCATTACTATTATTATCATTTATTAATTTTATATTCTACCAAATGCTGGTAAATAATATTTATTAGTTAACATAATATATATTATCGGAAGTTACATTATTATTTTTACATACTAAGAATAAATAATTCTAAAGCTAAATATTTATCAACTTTACCAGATTTTATATTTATATCTAAAGTAGATAACTCATATAAGTATTTAACTAATAAATTGGTATCATATTTTTTAGAATTTTGATTAGCAAGTTTGACTCTGTATGGATGAATTTTTAAATTAGATGCAATAGCATTTTCTGTATATCCTGATAAATATAATTGTTTTACCTGATACATTATTCGTATTTGGTTTGCAAGTGCAATTATTATTGCAATAGGTTCTTCATTTAATTTTAAACGCTCGTTATATAATTCTATAGCAGTTTTTTTATCATTTTTAATGATAGCATCAATCAATTTAAAATTATTTATTTCTAAAGTTTTTGAAGTCAATTTTTTAATATCATCACAAGTAATAGTATAATCTTTATTTTTATATATTTTAATTTTTTCAATTTCACTAGTAAGTAGGGTAGTATCATCCCCTACTCTATTTATAAGTAAATCAATTGCTTCTTTATCTATTTTGTAAGGTTCAAATAAAGTTTTTACTAACAAATTTTTATCTATATCATTACATTCTATAACATTAAAATTTTTTCTAACTAATTTTACTATTTTTTTTCTTTCATCTAAAGAAGATACTACAAATATTATAATTGTATATTCATTTATATTATTTAAATATGACTCTAATAAATCAATATCAGTTTCTTTTGATTTTGATGAAAAACATAATGCATTATTTACTATAATAAGCTTTTTATTTCCAAATAATGATATACTTGAAGCATCATTTAAAATAATGTCAATATTATCTGTTGAAAGATCATATCTAGTAATATCTAATTCATCAATATTATTATTTTTAATTATTTTTTTAATATTTTCTTTTATTAAATATTCAATTTCACCATATAATAAATATATCATTTAATCACCTTATTTAATTATAGCATAAAAAAGAAATAATTTATATTATTTCTTCCTTTATATTTGGACTACTTAATACTTTAACTAAATAATCAATTTCTTCTTTAGTATTATAAAAATAAAGACTTATTCTACAAGTATTTTTAATTTTTAAATCATCTTTTAATATTTTAGCACAATGATTTCCAGCTCTAATACATATATTGTATTTATTTAGATATATTGCTAGATCTTGTGCAAAAATATCTTTTATATTAAATGTTATAATACCAGATGAAATATTAGCATTATATATAGTTATGTCTTTAATATTACTTAATTTAGATATAGCATACTCCTTCATATCATTTTCATACTTTTCAATATTATTCATTCCAATATTATTTAAATATTTTATAGCCTCAGAAAATGCAATAACACCTGCTACATTTGGAGTTCCAGCTTCTAGTAATGATGGTATTTCATGATACTGCCTTGTTTTATCAAATAAAAAGCTAGAGTTCATTCCCCCACCAAATTCTATTGGATAAGTTTTTTTAAGTAAAGATTCTTTACCATATAAAACCCCTACTCCAGTTGGTCCCAACATTTTATGTGCTGAAAAAGCTAAAAAATCTATATCCATATCTTGTACATCTATTTTAGTGTGTGCAACACTTTGGGCGCCATCTATTAAAACTAATATATTTTTGCTGTGAGCATAATTAATTATATCTTTAATAGGTCTTATATCACCTATTACATTAGTTATATGTGCAATACTAATGACTTTGGTGTTACTTGTAATAGATTTTTTAACATTTTCTAAAGTTAGTTCATAATTACAATCAAGAGGTATATAAGAAATTTTAAGTCCTAATTCGTCGCTTAATTCATACCATGGAAGTAAATTTGAAGCATGTTCACTTTTAGTAACTAATACCTCATCATTTTCTTTTAAATTATATTTAAAATATCCAAATATAATTTTATTTAAAGAATCTGTTGTGCCACTAGTAAATACAATTTCATTAGTACTTTTAGCATTTATAAATTCTTTTACCAATTTTCTAGTATTTTCATATTCTAAATCTACCTTATAAGAAAGATCATAATCTCCCCTATGTGCATTTGCTGAATAATTATTATAATAATCACTTAATTTTTCACTAATGCAAATTGGTTTTAAAGAAGTAGCTGCATTATCAAAATAAATTAAATCTGAGCTTAATAACTTAAAATCTTCTCTATTCATAAATTCACCTCCAATACTTTTTAAAATTATTTGAAAGCTTAGTTGGTATTTTGTTTTTTAAAAATCCCTCCATTAAAAGTTTTATTGCTATTTCTTTATTTATTCCAAGTCTTTGCATATAAAATATTTCTAAATCCTTAAATGAATCAATTAATGCACTATGATTTGCTACAACATCATATTCATCTATCAATAAATTAGGTTTTATAATACATTCATTATTACATAAATTAATAATTCTATTGTTTTGATTAGCTACACACCCTGTTATACTTTTTGGAACATATGTAGATACGTTAATGTGAATGTTACCTGATTTATTAACACAATTATTAATAACCTCGCTATTTGAATCTTTACCGCTATGATTAATTGTATAGTCATATTTTTCGCTTGAATTTGCAACAGTTTTAAGCACAGATTCATATTTAGATTTCTTATCTAAGTTAACTAAATTTTTTTCATTTATAGTATTTAATAAAGAAATTTTTATAATATTTAAACCACTATTTTCACTTAAATTATATTTATGTAAAATTTTAAGTTTGTTACCTTTTTTAATTTCTTCTAATTTTAATTTAACATTTTTGTTAATTTCAATTAAAACATCATATTTAGCATCTATAACATCATAAATAAGTTCTAATTTTGTATTTTTATTTACTTTAATCTTAATTTTATTTATGAATTCATTATTTGCATTAAAAGATATACTATCATCACTTTTAATTA
>CAQHJP010000104.1 GCA_948801035.1 uncultured Bacilli bacterium | reverse complement strand
AGTGACATTTTACTTTTTTTAGCTACGATATCAATATATTTAAAATCATTTATAAGTTTAGATAAACTATTATTAAGTCCCATAGCTTGATTATTTAAAATAAGTCTTAATAAACAATCATTATTTGTTTTACAGTTACCTAGTAAAAATAAATTTAAATTTTTTATAGTATCTAAATCATAAGAACTTACTTTTTCTATATCTACCCCTTTAAGTAAATCATATAAAGTATTTAAGTCAACTTTTTTATTTTTAAAATTAGTAAGCGTATTTAAATGCTCTTTTTTTAAAGTTTCTTCTCTTTTATTTATTAAATCAATTATTTTATCTTTAATTTTATCATAAATTTCTTCTTTTTCAGTGTTTTTTAATATATTTAAAAGTTCTAATCTAAGTTTTTTCTCACTTTCTACACTTTTATCCATAGTAAGATTTCTAAGCATAGAATTATTCTCATCATAAATACTTGAAAGTACATCATCTACTATTTTATGATAATAAAATTCATGTTGATTTTTTGTTCTATATTCTCTTCTTTGATCTTTAAATGTATAATCATTTACTCTTAAAATTGCACTATCAGTCATATAACTAAATTTATTATTTAATATTTTAAGTGAATTATCTAAACCGAAAGTATAATAAAGTTTTAAAGAAACCTCAAGTGATATACTTGAATATCCAAGTATATCCATTAACTTATTTATATGTCTATCTTTTACAGATTTTATAATATTTGCAGGTATTACAAACCCACTTGATAAAGTCAAATATTCTGTTTCTTTTAAATCTTCTAGTACCCCAAATTTAGAATATAAAATAAATGAATTAAATGTTTTTATTTTAAGTAGAGAAATTATATTTAATTTTCCATTTTTAAGTTTAGCATAATATAAATTAAATATATCCTCAAATTCATCATAAGAACCAAATTTATATTTCAAATATGATTTAATATCCATTTTCCCTTCATAAAAATAATCTTCTACTAAAGAATTTAAATCAGTTATATCTAGTTCATTTAACTGCATTATACTCATTTTATCAATAAAAGATAAAAATTTATCTACATGATTGATTGCATATTTGCTTTTAATAAGTTCATTTAATATATCTTTTTTATAAAGTGCTAATACATGAAGTATTCCTTTTGAATTTATAGATAAATTTAAAACTTTAGCATATAAACTGGGATTTTCTGTTAAAAGTCTTACCTCTTCTACATTTAAACTTTGAAAGAAAAATCCAAACTTTTCTATAGATAATTTATCTAAATCATTTTTTATAATAAGATCTTTTTTTATATTGCTAGGCACACTTCTTATATATTTTAAAAATTCATTAGAACTCATATTATTTAAGTATTCAATCATGATACCACCTATTATTAATTATATCAAAAAAAAATACTATAATCAATTATAGTATTTATTAATTTAAATTGTAATTTTTTAAATAATTAATAGCATCATTTAAAGTATCTACAACAACTAATTTAATATTAGAATCTCCTAAAGCATTTAAAGCATCAGAATAATTTTCTCTTGGCACAAAAAATATATCTGCATTATTTTTAATAGCTGCTTTTATTTTATATTTTACTCCACCAATAGCTCCAACATTACCACTTGGATCAATTGTGCCAGTTCCAACAATTTTAAGATTATTTGTTAAATCAGTATTTAAATAATTATATAAATACAAACTTAACATAAATCCACCTGATGGACCAGATTCAGAATCTTTAAATTTAATATTTATATTTTTATCTGTAATTACATCCCCTATTTCTGATATCATTATACCTATTTTATCACCTATTTTATTTACTTGTTTTATATATCTTTTACCATCTCTAATTATTTCAACACTAAAACTTTTTCCTTCTTTAAATATATTTTGTAATTCTTCTTTGGTATAAACATTAATTCCATTTACTTTTACTATTTCATCTTTAATTTTTAGATTATCATTTTCTGAATACGTAATTAAAAGCTTTGTATTTTCTAAACTATAATTATAATTAGAAAGTTTAAGCGCTGCTATTTTACTGTTTTTAATAGACTCATCTAATAAAACTTTTCCTCTATAATCTTCATAAGAGTTTGATTCTACTTGTTTAAATATATCATAATTAGGATTAAAATATGCATATATTAAATTTGGTATTGTACCATCAAGCTCTGTTACATAAGCTAAATTTAAGCTACCACTTAACTTATTTTCAGTTTCTATCCTATCAGATACATCAATTAATCCCCCAGGTCCATCAATATAATAAGGTAATCTTAAAAAAAGAAGCAAATATAATAAAATTAAAAAAATAAAAAATTTAATATTTTTCTTTAAAAAGTTATATAATTTATTAACCAAAATAATACCTCCTTTTAAATTATAAGAAATTAGGTGAAATATATGAAGAAAATAAACAAAGTATTAAGTGTACTCATAGTAATATTATTACTTATCTCTACATTTGAAATCTTATATAGATCTGATACCATATTAAACACTGTTTCTTATTCTATAGAAATATGGATAAATAATATCTTCCCTTCCTTATTTCCTTTTTTTGTTTTATCTGAAATACTTATAAATTATGGTTTTGTAGAACTTTTTAGTGAACTATTTAAACCAGTATTTGAAAAAGTTTTCAAAATAAGTCCTAACGCATCATTTATATTTATAATGAGTATGTTAACAGGATTTCCTAGTAATGCTAAATATACTAAACAACTATACTTAAGTGGAAAAATAAATTTAGAAGAAGCAAATAAGATACTTATGTTTTCTCACTTTTCAAACCCATTATTTATACTTGGAACAGTATCTTTACTCTTATCTGATAAGATTATTGCACTTAAAATATTATTTGCACATTACATAACTAACATCATAATTGGTTTAATATTTAGAAACTATAATTGTTCTAAATTAGAATTTAGTAAATTTTCTTTAAAAAAAGCATTATCTAAAATGCATTATAAAATAATTAATAGTCCTAGTTTTGGAACTATCATGACTAATGCTTTAAAAAATGCTATAGATACGCTTCTTTTAATACTTGGTGTTGTTACAACTTTTTTAATAATTTCTACAATTATAAATAATATATTTGATTTAAATA
>CAQHJP010000103.1 GCA_948801035.1 uncultured Bacilli bacterium | reverse complement strand
AATAAGGTATAGTTTTATTAAATATTGAATAAAAAAATCAAGTATTAAACTTGATTTTTAGCGGCTTCCACCGCCTCCACCACCAAATGAGCCTCCGCCACCAAAGCCTGATGAAAATCCTCCACCGCCTGATGAATAAGCTTGTGCAGCACTTTTTGCAGATGATGCTACACTTATTGATGATGTTGATAAATGATTTAATATAATTAAAGTATCAAAATCCACATTATATTCGTTCATACTTGAAATAACTTCAGGATATAAATTTTTAAATTGCTTCATTACTTTATCAGCAATTCCAAATATATAAGCATACATTAAATATTCATCCCATAAATTAACTTCAATAGCTTCTTTTTCATTAATTGAACTAAACTCAGTTAAAAACATTTTTAATCCAAGTATTTTTTTGGTATCTTCATAAAGAGTATCATCCATTACATTTTTAGACTTACACTCTTTTTTACTAGTTCTTTTATATATATGTCCTTCGCTTTTTAATTTATTAATTGAATCAGTTTTAATTGTTGTAAATATATTTAAATACTTATCATAATTATTTTTAGCCCATTTTTCTAGTTCTTTTTTCTCTAAAATGCCATCGCCACTTGCTTTTAACATAATTTCATATAATTCTTTTTCAATATCATAATCAAATGATAAATTACTATTAAATATAAGTGATACATTTTTTTCACTTTCTTTTTTTATTACTACTTTATTTTCTTTAACCCATTTAAGTAAAATAGCTCCAAGTATGTTAGTTTCTTTAGTACATATACCATTTAAAAGTGATAAAACATTTACATAATACATATCTTTAGTAAATAATTCTCTAAACATAGGAGTATTTTTTTTATCAACTTTTTTATTATCTATAAAACCATATCCATTATATTTAATTATTTTTGCAATTAAAAATATTATAAGTATTGGGATTAAAAAGGTTAAAATACTAAAAATAATACTAAATATAATAACTATTTTATCAGCTGCACTTTTTTTATTTGCTAAATTAAGTACATCATCAAAATTATTAAATTTATCATAACTTATTTTTGTTTTAAAAGTATCTTTTGGGAATTTAGCTAATAAAACAACATAGTCATTATTCATGCCATCTTCATTAGACATTTCAATTATACCATCTTTTACATATGCATACCCACTATATCCATACCCCCACACATCTAACGTATCAGGAATATCATAATATGTTTTAATTTTTAAACTAAAATTTTCAAAATCTACACTTTCTAATTTATCAATAAAATTAAAATATATAACTTGTGCATCTTCTACATTAAAAACTAAATTAGATAAATTATAACTTAGAGTAAATGTATGTCTATTAAAATCATATTTACCAAAACATAATTCATAACGATCAGAATAATTTAGTAACCCGTAATAACCCTTTTTTTCAGATAAGCTCTCATCAACATCCCAAGGTTTAAGTTTAAGGGCATATCCATCCATAGAGACCTTAAAATTAGTTATTTTAGACTGACCAAGTTCTTCTATAACTTTAAACCATTCTGTTCCATCACTACCTTTTACATCCCATTTTTCTTCTATAGAAGCATTACCTTCTTCATCAACATAAACAGAAATATCCATGTTGTATATTTTATTTTTAGCATAACAAATGTTTATACTAAATAAGAAAGTTGATAGTAATAATATAATTTTTTTCATTTTTTAACTCCTTTAGCTCTTGGATGTGAATCCAAATATGTTTTTCTTAATTTTTCATTTGAAACATGAGTATATATACCTGTTGTTGATACATTACTATGTCCAAGTAATTGTTGTACTGTTTTTAAATCAGCACCTTCATTTATTAAATGTGTAGCAAAAGTATGTCTTAAAGTATGTGGTGAAATATTAAGTTTTAATTTTGATTTAGATACAATATCATCTATAATCATTCTTATAGCCCTATCACTTATTTTACCACCATTTTTATTAAGTAGTAAATAATCAATATCATTTTTAAGTATATCAAATTTAAATAAATTTAGGTAATTATCTAATAATTCTTCACATACACTACCATATAAAACAAATCTTTCTTTTGAACCCTTACCTTTAATTAATATCCTTTTATTATTAAAATCAATATCAGATACTTTTATTGAAACTAGTTCTGAAACCCTCACACCTAGTGAATATAATAATTCAAGTATAAGTGCATTTCTTAATCCTAACTTAGTAGATTTATCTGGTATACTAAATAATATGTCTAAATCATTATAATTAACATAATTAGGTAATTTCTTATCATTTTTTAAAGATGTTATAAGAATAGTAGGGTCAGTTTTTATAACCTCACTTTTAATTAAATATTTAAAAAAACTTTTAAGCGAACTTATATGTCTATTAATAGATGCTTTAGAATATTTTTTATTATATAAATGTTCTAAATATGTTCTTAAAAATTTATAATCTATACTACCTACATCTTTATTTTTTGAAAATATTAAAAATTCTTCTAAATCTTTTTTATAACTTAAAATAGTATTTTCTGAATAATCCTTACCCTTTAAATAATCATAAAAATTAAGTAATTCTTTTCTCATTTTCTTTTACCATCTGGTATATAATCAGAATATTCTTCTATTTCATCTAAATCAAATAAATGTAGTTCATCTACACTATATAAAAAACCATTTACATTATATTTTTTATCAGGTAATTCTATACTATCAATTATTGAATGTTTTTCCTTAACTAATTTTGTATCTTTCTTTTTTTTAAGATTTTTAAGTAAGTGATCAATGTAAATATCATCAATTGTTGGTAATTTTACATATTTTGACTCTATTTCATAAACGCACATCATATCTCTTATAATATCATAATAATAATCTTTACTTTTTATATCATTTGCCCACTTATTTATATGTGTCCTTGTCTGATATACATCCCAGTTAAAATATAATACTGTATAAAATTGATTTGAAATTAAACAATTCTTACCCTTTTTACTTTCATATTTAGCAAATCTAATCATTATTGACTTTTCCTTAATAAATTTAGAAAAAGCAAAAATATGTTTTTTATATAATACCTTTTTTTGATAATTAACAATATCTTTACCAACCTCATTAGGATCAACTACTACAATTC
>CAQHJP010000102.1 GCA_948801035.1 uncultured Bacilli bacterium | reverse complement strand
GATCTAAAAAAATTATCAATTTCTGCACTAGAACTTATAATATTAAATGACAAAAATAAATCTAACATTAGAAAATGCGCTGAAATTGAATTAAAAATAAGAATAAAAAATTTAGGGTGGATGTATGAAGATTTCTTACATGCTGAGGATAAAATATTTTCAGTTAGGGGATTGGATATAGATAATTACTTAATTGGAAATAAACCTAGCATGCAACAACTTATGGAATTATATTTTTTATATTCTTTTGATACAAAATATGAAGATAATCTTCTACTGTTTAGTGAAAGACATCTTTGCAATAATATGACTTTTTGTTCTAAGTTTTTTGATAATGTGTGTTCTATTGAAATACAAAATATGGAAAAAAGATTAAATAGTAAAGCTGAAAAAGATGATCAAAACTTACTTTTATTTAAAAAAGCATTAGAAAAAAGAAAAAAAGATATAGAAGAAAATAAGAAAAAATATTATAGCAAAACAGAATTATTAGAATTTAATGAAGCGCTTCAACTTTTATCACAAGATTCGTTATTAGAATTTGGATATAATTTATCAGATGAGCAATTGTATGATATTGCTTGTTCTAAAATTAAAACGTTTAAATACATTTTTTTAGAAAGTCTAAATGATGGGATTTTTGATGCTGATTTATTCCAAAATTTATTTGGATTAAAAAAAGTTTTAATTGATAGTAGCAAACTAAAATTACAAAAACGTTTATTGTTAAGTGAAGTAAAAAATGGTGCTTTAGTTGATTATTCTTCTAAGACAATGCGTAAAGTTCTAGAAAAGGTCGAGACATCTGTTAATTACAAAAATATTTGTAATTAATGTTATATTATAATTTATCAAATAGTAATACCTGTTATAATTATGAATTTGACAAACTTATGAATTATGTTATAATATATGGCATTAAAAGGAGAAGTTGTATGAAAAATCAAATAAATTTGGATAAAATAAGAATGATGAAATTATGTAATGAATTAGCTAAATTAACATATGAATTAAAACAAAATAAACATGTAGAATGCATCTATTTCGCACCATTTAAAAATTTTGGCGATGAAAAGGGTAACATTATTGATATTACTGTAGTATCAGATGAACTTCTGGATGTCGACTTAGATAAACAATATAAACGTAGAGTTTCAAAAAGAAAACAATTAGAAAGTTTTGGCGTAAAAATTGTTATAGACAATGTATCTAAAGATGGATATACACATATGCCAGTAAATCCATCAGAACGTAGAAAAGGAAATGATATATTTAATTCAACAATTTTGTTTGATAGAACTGGTGAATATACTAAAATTAAAGAAAAAACTGAAAATATTGGAGTTGGAAAACATAGTAGATTATTTTATTACGAAAATCTTGCAGAGATTGTTCCTCCAATTGACGATGACTTAGAGTATGCAATGGATACTGAACAAATAAAAATTATGAATAAAACAATGAAACAACTTTAAATTTAAGCACAAAAATGTGCTTTTTTATTTTACTAAGTACTTTATAAATGTTATAATTTAATTAGTATTAGAGGTGTTTTTATGCTTTTTAAAAATCACGACTTAGTTATAACTGATAATAAAAATAACATATTAAAATATTTAAGTGACAATAACTTAATTTTAAATATAAAAATAATGACTTTAAAAGAATTTAAAGATAATTATTTTGGATATTTAGATAGTGAAGCTCTTTATTATTTAGTAAAAAAATATAATTATAAATATGATGTTGCTAAGATGTATATGGATAATTTTTTATTTTTAGATGATTTATATAAAAAATTAGATGAAAAAAAATTAATAAGAAAAAATATATTTTTTAAAGATTCATTTAAAAGAGTTATTTTAATTAATCAATATCCTGATTTATATATAAAAAAAGAATTAGATAAATATGAAGTGGTAACTTTAAATGATGAGGTAAAAGATATAAATAAAGATATTTATGAATTTGATACTATAGAAGAAGAAGTTGAATTTGTTGCAAATGAGATATCAAAACTTTTAAAAAATATCTCGATAAATGATATAAATTTAGTTAATGTAACTAGTGAATATGAATTAATAATAAAAAGAATATTTTCGTTTTACAATATTCCTGTAAACTTAAATGATAAAAAAAGTTTATATGGGTATAAAGAAGTAAAAGATTTCATTAAAAATTTAGAGGGAAACAAAAATATATTAGAATCATTAGAATTAATACATAATAATACTTTATTGAGTTTAGTAGTTGAAATATGTAATAAATATGCTTTTGTAGATATTGACGATACAGTTATATATTTAATAAAAGAAGAAATTAAAAATAAAAAAGTAGAAGACACTAAATTAGAAAATGCGGTAAACTGTACTGATATTAATTCTATTGATAATAAATATTATTTTATATTAGGATTTAATCAAAATGAAATACCTAAAATATATAAAGATGAAGATTTAATAAGCGATAAAAGAAAAAAGAATTAGGAATTCTTACATCTGTTGATAAAAATATTATATCTAAAAATATAGTAAAATCGAAATTATCTAATTATAAAAATATAATTTTAACATATAAATTAAGCACTTTTAAAGATCAGTATCATAAATCATTTTTAGTTGATGAGCTAAGATTAAATGTAATTAGGCCTAAGTTAAATGATTATACACATTCTATTTTATTTAATAAAATTAAATTATCTATTATGCTTGATAATTTAATTAAGTATAATAAAAAAGATCCTGATTTAGATTTGCTTTATAATAATACTAGTATAAATTATTTAACATATGATAATGGATATAAAAAGATAGATAAAAATTTATTAAAAGATTATTTAAATAATAATTTATTACTTTCTTATTCAAGTATTGATAATTATAATATATGTTCATTTAAATATTATTTAGCAAATATTTTAAAACTAAACAAAAATGAAGATGATTTTAATATTTATATAGGAAATTTGTTTCACTATATTTTATCTAAAGCATTTTTAGATGGTTTTGATTTTGAATATGAATTTAATAATTTTATTAAAGATAAAACTTTTAGTAAAAAAGATAAGTTTTTTATAAATAAATTAAAAATAGATTTAATTAAAATTATAGATGTTATTAAAAAACAAGATTTAGATACTTTACTTAATGATGCTATGTATGAACAAAAAATATATATAGATAAAAGTAGAGATTTTAAAATAACATTTATGGGAGTTATTGATAAAATAAAATATAAAAATGATACTGATACAATA
>CAQHJP010000101.1 GCA_948801035.1 uncultured Bacilli bacterium | reverse complement strand
AAATAAAAAATGTATTACTATACAAGGTAGTTCTGATCATATTTTTGAATTATTTTTAAAAAGACCTAAAAAAATAATAGGGGTAGATACAAATCCATTAACAGAATATTATTTTTATTTAAAATTAGCTGCTTTTAAAGTATTGCCTAATCCAGAAGAATTTTTAAAGTTTTTTAGATGGCATGATTATCCTAAATTTTGTAAGAACAACTATAAAGCCTTTGATAAAGATATATTTCAGGAAATATCAAAGTATTTAATAGGAAATAGTAAATTATTTTGGGAAGATTTATTTAGAAATTATGAATCAATTGAAATTAGAAAAAATCTATTTAAAGCAACAGATGAGCATAATAATCGAGCGCTTTTTCAAGCATTAAATTATTTATCTATAGAAAATTACGAATATATAAGGAGTAATACAGAAAAAATTAACTTTAGTTTTAAGAACATAGATATTAAAATTCTATCTAGAAAAATAAGAGAAAAACAAGATTTTATAACCCTATCTAATCTTATTATTTATGCACACTGTATGTATCCAGATAATTCTTTAAAAGGATTTAAGAACCTTATAGTAGATTTATCTAAAATGCTAAATAAAAATGGTAAAATTATCGTAGGGTATCTTTATGATATTGAGAACGAAAATGATTGTAGAGAAATTTATAAACAAACACTAAGAGATACAGTATTTCAGGGATTAGAATATACATATTATTATGTAAAAAAAATGCATGATTTACAATGTGAACGTGAATCAGAAAATCATGATGCAGCACTTATATATACTAAAAAATAAATTGGACACCTTATATAAATAAAAAGTTCAATTTTGCACTTTAAAATTTTATTTTGCAAGTTAAATAAATATATCAAAAACATATAATTAAAAAGGGTGATTATATGTTTGATATAAAAGATGCTGTATATGCAGCCGAAGTTTTAAATGTTAAGTTTGATAAATTTTCTAAAGAAGAATTTTTAACAGGAATTAATATTGAACTTGAACATGGTACTGTAAATCATGAAACCAATGTAACTAATGATGATTTAATCATAACAGCTAAAATTGCTTTAGCACATTTAAATGAGTTCCCAAATTATTATAATAAAGATTATGGTTTATTAGCGTTTGAAAATTTTTTACAAAGTAAATTAAAAATGTAATATTTACAATAAAAAAAGGAAATGTTTCCTTTTTTTGTTATCCAAGCGCTATATCCAAAATCATCATAACTGAAAAACCTATTAATGTAAAAAGCGCCATTAAATCTTTCTTTTTATTACTTTGACTTTCTGGAATTAATTCTTCAACTACAACATATATCATAGCACCTGCTGCAAATGAAAGTAAAAAAGGTAATAGCATTTGCATCTTAATAACTAAAAAAGCGCCAATTATTCCTGCAATTGGTTCAACTATTCCACTTAATTGGCCCAAGAAAAAAGATTTGTTTCTACTCAACCCTTCTCTTCTAAGTGGCATACTTACAGCTGTACCTTCGGGAAAATTTTGAAGCCCTATTCCTAGTGCTAGTGTCCAAGCAGCTAGTAAGGTTGCTCCATCAATTCCATATATTACAGATCCAAATGCAACACCTACTGCCATACCCTCTGGAATGTTATGAAGTGTGATTGAACTTACAAGCATAAAACATCTTTTAATATTAAATTTTTTATTTTTTTTAGGATGTTTTTTTTCATATAAATCGTAAGCTTTATCACCTACAAAAAGAAGCAATCCTCCACTAAAAAAGCCTAAAAAAGTTATTAGCCAAACATTTAAATTTAAGTTTTCGGCCATTTTAATTGCAGGCGCTATTAGTGAAAAAAACGAAGCAGCAATCATGATACCTGCTGCAAATCCTAGCATTCCATCCATTAAACTTTTATTTATTTTTTTAAAAAAATAGACTAATGATGCACCTATTGCCGTTATACTCCATGTAAATAGTGTAGCCAAAAGTGTTTGTAAAATAGGATTTAAAGATAAAATTTGATCTATCATGTATACCTCCAAAGTATTATATACAAAAAATAAAATTAAATATAGGCTAATGTGTAATTATTTTAATTTACTAAAATTTATATATATGTTATAATTTAAGTAGGAGATGATAAGGTGAAAATAGTTATACACGGAAACAAAATAAAAATTACAAGTGCTATATATGATTATATTGAGGCTAAAATTGGAAAACTAGATAAATATATTGAAAATGCTGATAGCATAACTGCAAATGTTTTAGTTAAAGTAAAAGGAAAAGACCAAACAGTTGAAGTTACAATACCAGTAAAAAAATATATTTTAAGAGCTGAAGAAACTCATAATGACTTATATGCGGCTATTGATTTAGTAAGTGACAAATTAGAAAGACAAATTAGAAAAAATAAAACTAGATTAAAAAAGAAAACTAAAGGTTCAGAAGATTTTATAATTAATTTTAAAGTTTCTAAAGAAGAAGAAGAAACTGGTAAAATAGTTAAAAGAAAATTTGTAGAAAGCAAACCTATGAGTGAAGATGAAGCTATATTACAAATGAATTTACTTGGACATGATTTTTATGTATTTACTGATTCAAAAACTTTATCAGTTAGCGTTTTATATAGAAGAAAAGATTCTAATTATGGTTTAATAGAAACTAAATAAGACTTTACAAGTCTTTTTTTAGTTAAAATGCTATTATTTTTATTCGAAATTTGATATAATATTATTTATATTAATGAGAAAGGATGTTAAATATGAAATTTTTAAAAAAATTATTCGATCATGAATATAAAGAATTAGAAAAATTTTCATCTTTAGCTGATTTAATTATTGCAAAAGAAGATGAATACAGTAAATTAACAGATAAACAGTTAAAAGAAAAAACTGATATATTTAAAGAAAGATTAAACAGTGGGGAGACTTTAGAAGATATACTAGTTGAAGCCTTTGCTACTGTAAGAGAAGCAGCATATAGAGTTATAGGTGAAAAACCATACAGAGTGCAAGTAATTGGTGGACTTGCTATACATTATGGAAATATTGCTGAGATGAAAACAGGTGAAGGAAAAACTTTGACTTCTACAATGCCTGCATATTTAAATGCACTTGCTGGTGAAGGCGTTCATATTATTACAGTAAATGAATATTTAGCTGGTCGTGATGCTGAATGGATGGGAAGCATTTATAAATTTTTAGGATTAACCGTTGGAGTAAATTATAGGGAATTAACACCTTCAGAAAAAAAAGCAGCATACGAATGTGATATTTTATATTCTACAAATAATGAAATA
>CAQHJP010000100.1 GCA_948801035.1 uncultured Bacilli bacterium | reverse complement strand
TATTATATCTTTTTCAATCTTACAAATTAATGGTTCTTTAAATACATTTAACATCAGAAAATATATTGTAAAAAAGATACAAGACGAAAAAACTAATATAATAAAATTAGATGAAATATTTAAAACTAAAAATGTAGTTATAGATAAATGGGATGATATTCCTAAACATGTAGTTGTAGGTGGCAATAAAAATGATATTAACGAGTGAAAAAGCATTAGAAATGTTAGAAGGTGCAAGAGGTAAAACAAAAAGTGATGGTTGGATTAATCACTCCCTATGTGTGGGCAAGGCTGCAGAAAAAATAGCTTCAGCACTTAATATGGATTTTGAACTTGCAAAGACACTAGGATATATTCATGATATTGGTAAATCTATTGATTTTTCTAATCATGTTATGAGTGGATATAATTTTTTAAAATCGCTTGGATATGATGATACATATTGTAATATTTGTCTGGTGCATTCATATTTGAATAACGATATATATTGTACTGCTGGTGGATTTCCATCTAATATACCTTTTAGGACTAATTTTATAAAAAATCACAAATATACTGAATATGAAAAAATAATAAATTTATGTGATTTGATGTGCACTAGTGTTGTAAATACTATTGATAAAAGATTAATAGATTTAATTATTAGAAGAGGTGCATACGATAATACACAGTATCATGTAAAAGAAGCTTATAAATTAAAAAAATATTTTGATTATAAACTTGGATATAATTTATATGATTTATTTCCAGAAATAAAAAATAATTTATAATTATATATTATTTAATAATTATAAAATAAATTTTCTTGTATTATTTATAAACTATGTTATAATATTTAGAAAAAAGGAGTGATTTTATGAATCATTTAGAATTTTCTACGGTTATGAATGTTGTTGGAATAGAAAACAATGATAAAATTTTACCTAATACTTACACTTTAAAAGATATTAGAATTAGTCTTGGAGTTGATGATGTTGCTGTTGTTTTAGGTAAAATACCATTAGAAGTTGCAAATATTATTTATAAAAAATATCCAAATAATCAATATAATATAAGAATTAATGGTGTACAAGGCGATGTAGATCCAATTAAATATGCAATTGATGATAAATATAAAATGGAAAGACTTCTTGCATATGATTCTAATCATGGAAATTATATGGAAAAAAACATAAATGCTAAAAAAAATTTAAATAGAAGAAAAGATGAAAATAAATATATAGATATGTATCTGATAGATTCAAAAGAAGGACTTGTTGTTTTATTAACAGAAATAAAAGATTATTATGCTAGAAAACAAGGGTTAGAGGAAAGAGAAGCTTCAAGATTTGATGAGTTAATGTCAATTATTAATTTAGAACTTTTGAAAAAACTAAATCCATATATTACTACTTATGAATGGATGAATAAAGATTTAAATTTTTTAAAAACTGTGGAAAATGATCAAAAAGAGCCTTTTAGGAAAAAAATTAGAATGGCACTAGAAGAATTTGATAAAACTGTAAATCCATTTATGGATAAAGATGTACAATTAGATGAATCCACAAATTATCTAAAAAATATTAATATTAGTGCAGGCGAGTGTTCTACTGAAAAGGATGGATGTCAAATACATATACAAGACTTACAGTCACAAAATATGACAAGCTATTATAGATATCCTAATGGTTTTGCTTATCATTTACGTTCATCTTTTAATAAACAATATTTAACAGTGGTTCACTCATATTTTGATAATAAAGAAATTATTAGTATAGATTTGTTTGGAGAAAATGCTAAAGTAAAACTTAATATAAGATATAATTTCACAAAAGATACACTGTTAATATCAAATGAAGAAAAAATAGATGTTACTCCAGAATTAAAAAAATATATTTATACAAAATTATTAGAAGCAATTGAAATAGCTAAAACAGTTACAATTGATAACATGATAGCAAATGACTATCAAATTTGTAAATAGGGAATTATAATTTATAATTATAATTCTTTTTTATGTTATAATTAAAATAGGAGATGATAAAATGAAATTAGAAGGTAAAAATGCTGTTATAACAGGTGGAGCAATGGGCAATGGACTTGGTGTTGCAGAAGTATTTTTAAAATATGGAGCTTCTATTGTTATATTAGATTATTCTGATAAATTAGAAGAAACTATTTTAAATTTAAAATCTAAATATCCAAATTCTAATATTTTAGGATATAAAGTTGACATAAGAGATAATTTAAAGGTAAAAAAGTGTATTGATGATACTATATCTAAATTAAATAAAATTGATATATTAGTAAATAATGCTGGCGTTTGCAAGTTAGAAACATTTGAAAAAATGACAGATGAGGTAAGAGATTTTCATTTTGATATAAATATTAAAGGAACATGGAATGTTACTAAAGCAGTTTTGCCATTTATGAAAAATGGATCTAGTATTGTAAACTTATCTAGTGTTACAGGTGTTATGGTTGCAGATAGTGGAGAGGTTGCTTATGCTACAACTAAAGCGGCATTAGTTGGTTTTACAAAATCTTTAGCAATAGAACTTGCAAGTAGAAATATTAGGGTAAATTCAATTTTGCCAGGATATATTAAAACTCCTATGGTAGAAGGTATGAGTGAAGAAAGCAATCCAGACGACCCTATGAAAGTAATTAATGATATATCTAGATGCATTCCAATGAAAAGGATGGGAACAATTTTAGAGCTTGGTGAATTAGCTGCATTTTTAGCAAGCTCTGAATCTTCTTATATAACTGGGGGCGAATTTGTAATAGATGGAGGGAGTACTTTACCTGAAACAAATAGCATGGGAGTATAAATATGAATGTAATAAGTATAGAAGAATATAAACAAAATTTAATTTGTGAATTAAATGAAATATTAAAAGAGTGTAAGTATATTGAGGTGTGTAGATTTATAACATTGCTACCTGATGGTAATTCAAATGAAAGAACTTTAAATTATTTTGGATGTTTTTCTATTAATGGTTTTTATAAAAAAGTTTGCGAACTATTTGCAACAGGTGAATACAAAAAAATTGAGGATTTATATACAGCTTATATAATTAGAAATGTTAGAAATAATTTATCTTTTAAAGAATTTATTATTTTTAGTAGATTATTAAATACTACATTTGATAATTATGATCATAATAAAATAAGATATAATGAAAAAGTAAAATATTCATCTGGAAGTAGTGATGTAGACTCTATAGTTAATAGTATTATTTATAGAACTGATCATAAAGAACATCCAAATGCTTATGAGGTTACAACTTTTAAATTAAATATACTTTTACAAACTTTAGAAAAAAAGAAAAAAGAATTATTAGTAGAATTATTAAAAAAAGTAGATATTTAT
>CAQHJP010000099.1 GCA_948801035.1 uncultured Bacilli bacterium | reverse complement strand
AAATTATAAAATAATTAGTATATTTAACATGATTAAATATAGTATTTTTAAAACTTAAATTATTCATAGAAGTATTAGTCGAATTGTCAATATCATCATATAAAAATTGAATTTTAATTTTATTATAAAATAATTTAGGTAATTTTTTATAAGATGTAATTCTATTTAAAACTTCATGTTTTAATAGTGTTTTATTAGATAAATATACTTCATCATTACCATCATATTTACCATTTGTATTTGTATTAAATCCAAGTAAGAATTTCCACTGTGGTATATCATTTTTAAGTCCAATATCATTTATATTTAATTTAATAACCATAAACGATGAAAATTGTACTATAAAAGTAAATGTAATTACTAAAACAAATATATTTTTAATACATTTTTTCAAATTATCATTTGTAAAAAAAAGATAACATACACTTGTAATTAAATAAACAATTCCTTCATTTCGTTCTAAATGACTTAGTGCTAAAAAAATTCCTACTAATAAAATATTCTTATAATTATTTTTTTTATAAAGCAGTATATAAATTGCTATTAAAGCTAACATTAATGCAAGTTGTTGATTACCTAAAACAGTATTTAAATAAAGTGGATAAAGTAAAGTACTATATAATAAACTTGTTATTCTAGCTGCTTTTTCTGATGTTAACTTTCTAACTATTAAATACATAAAAACAGTACTAATAGTAGAGTAAACTATATTAAGTATTTTTAAAAACGTTATACTATTAAATATACTAAGTGCTATAGCCTCATAAAAAACATGAAATAACTGATATCCCCAAGTATTAAAGTAAGAGTGAATATTAGTATGTATTCCTTCTTTTAAAATATGATATGCCGTATCATACATTAAAACAAAATCAGCTGTCATAGGTGTTTTTACTATAATAATTGTAATTAATTTTGTAATAAACGAAAATAAACTTAAAAATAATATATATCTTTTTATTTTAATCTTACTTACAAATACATACATAATAATAAAAGATAAAATAGTAAAAAGTATTCCATTTTCTAAACTAAAAATTAAAGCTATTAAAGATAAAATAAAAATACAAAAATAGTAAATTAACTTATTTAATTTTTCCACATTATCACCTACTTAATTATAACATATTACTTGCTTTAATTATTATTTTAGAATATAATAATTATAAATTAAAGGAGATATTATGAATAGTGAGTATTTAAAACAATATATATTATTGTTTAGTTTTATAAAAAATAAAGTAAAATATGCATACTCGGGATATGAACTTAATTATAATAAAGATAAAGATATTATAACAGGAACAGTTAATTTTAAATTAGGATTAAGTGAAAGTGAAGTAATACATTTTGAATCAAAAGTAAATAATACAAATAACTCACTATCATTTAATACTAAATACTATACTGTAAATTATAAAGGTAAAAAAGTATTTGACAAAGAATCTACTTCTTGTACCAAATTACCAACATATAGTGAGGTTGATACATTTTTAATAATTACCAAAGATAAATTATTATCAAGTAAATATTTAGTACATATTATTGATAATAAACCTAACTTGGTATTTAAAGTTTCTAAAAAATTTAAATTTGATGATATTATTAAAAATAATCCAATTTATTTTGAAGATAAACTTATAGATATTAATTATGATGAAATACATAACTATATAAACAAAAAGATTACTTTAAAGTAATCTTTTTTAATTTGATTTTTTTATCTATTATACTTCTTTCATATA
Source organism: uncultured Bacilli bacterium (assembly GCA_948801035.1). Lineage (GTDB taxonomy): Bacteria > Bacillota_I > Bacilli_A > RF39 > UBA660 > Faecisoma. The sequence goes on along the minus strand of CAQHJP010000099.1, from coordinate 1,652 downwards.
TATACTCATCTTTTTTTTCAATCTCGTAATCTATATCTTTTAAAAAACTTGGATTTTTAATAAACTTTGTAACATGCATATTTTCTATTTTTAAATATCCAAGTATAAATTTAGGCATAATATAGTTTTTATAATTTTCTATATAATAAAAATTTGTATCAGGATTTTTAGGTATTAAAACTATTAAACAAATTTTAGAATTTTTCCATGAACACGAAAGTATTTCATCTAGTAATCTTTTAAAACATAAGTATGTAGCTACAGTAAAATTGTACTCTAGTTTTTTATTTAAAATACCTTTTTCAAAAAAGCTAGAAATTACTTCAAGCTCATCTTTTGGTGTTCTATGAATTCCTATTTTAAAATTATTTAAACTAGAAAACTTTTCTAAAAGAATTCCAATACTTTTAGGCATTCCTTTTATTTCTACACCATTTAAATTATAAAACTGCATTAAAATACTATTTTCTCTTTAATATAATTTTCTATATCATTAATGTTAATAGTTATTTGTTCCATAGTATCACGGTCTCTAATAGTTACTGTATTATTATTTAATGTCTCATCATCTACAGTTATACAAAATGGAGTTCCTATTATATCTTCTCTACGATATCTTTTACCAATATTTCCTGATGCATCGTAAGTACACATAAAGCTTTTTGATAATTTATCATATAATTTTAAAGCTTCTTCTTCATGATATTTTTTAACTAGAGGTAATATAGCAACTTTATATGGAGCTAAAAAAGGTTTTAAACTAAGAACTTCTCTTTCGCTTCCATCAGAAAGAGTATCAACATGATAAGAAGCAAACATAACTGCTAAAAATGTTCTATCAAGTCCATAAGTAGATTCTACAATATAAGGAATGTATTTTTCACCAGTTTCAGGGTCTAAATATTCTTGTGACTTTCCACTATATTCTTGATGGCGAGTTAAATCAAAATTAGTTCTATTATGTGTACCATTTATCTCTCCATATCCAAATGGAAATTTATATTCAATGTCGCATGCTTCCTTCGCATAATGAGCAAGTTTTTCATGATCATGAAATCTTAAATCTTCTTCCTTTAAACCTAAGTCTATAAAAAACTTTTTGCCATATTCTTTAAAATAATTATAAGTATCACTATCTGTTCCTTCTTTACAAAAAGTTTGAAATTCCATTTGTTCAAATTCAATTGTTCTGAATGTAAAATTACCAGGTGTTATTTCATTTCTAAAAGCTTTACCTATTTGTCCTATTGAAAAAGGTAATTTAGTTCTAGTAGTTCTTAAAACATTTAAAAAATTGACATATTCCCCCTGTGCATTCTCTGGTCTTAGGTAAATAACAGATTTTGAATCATTAGTAACGCCTCTATAAGTTTGAAACATTAAATTAAATTGTCTTATATCCGTAAAATTAGATTTACCACATTTAGGACAAGGTACCTTATTTTCTTTTATAAAATTAATCATTTCAGTATCAGTCATATTATCAGCAGAGATAGTACTATCAAATTCTTCAATTAAATTATCTGCTCTATGACGTGTTTTACATTCCTTACAATCTAAAAGTGGATCTGTAAAACTAGATACATGTCCTGATGCCTCCCAAACTCTAGGATGCATTAAAATATCTGCATCAACTTCGTAACTATTTAATC
>CAQHJP010000098.1:2261-3402 GCA_948801035.1 uncultured Bacilli bacterium | reverse complement strand
TAAAAGCTTTAATCTTTTTTAATTCTTCTAAAGCTTGAACACTTATCTTACTTGTTTCATTAAATACTTCTATTTCATTTATATTATTAGCAGAAAGATTAGAATCTTTATCTACTATTATGTAATAATTTTCTATAACCCAACCCTTACTTTTAATTTTGCCTAAAAAATCATATGTCCTATTTATGTAATATAAGCCAACTAAAAATATAAGCATAAATATCAAACTTAACAATATTGATGAAAATTTAACCCATATTTTAAACTTTTTATTCATAAGGGATAAACTAAATAAAAATACAAAGAAATTAGTAAATAATATTAAAACTATAAAATATTTAAGTGGAAGTATGTTAAGTGTAAATATAACTATATCAAATACTAATGAAGAAAGTATTAATAATATAGAAAATATATATTCAAAAATAATAAATTTTTTATTTTTTCTAAGTCTATCTGCTTTTTTCTTACTCATAATCATTACCTCTATAATATAGATTATACCAAAATCAGCATTTAAATGCAAAAAATATCATAAAAAATGTAATTTTTACTTAAAATAAAATAAATTAAGGTTTTCCCTTAATTTATTTTCAAAGTTTTAGAATTAGATTGTAGCATTACATATGTATTACCATCATTTACTTTTATTTCAGTACCATCTAAATATTTGTATATAGTTTTAGATTGTCTATCTTTCTTATTCCAAGTAATTGGAACAGCTACTCCATCAGTTATATAATATCCTTCACCTGTACCAATATTTTTTAAATCTAAATAATAATTATCTGATGAGTATGGTGCATCTAATTTAACAACAATAATATTTTTAGCTGTATAATGTTCTTTTGTAAAATAATCTGTATGTGCTACACCATTTACATATCTCTTATAATTTTTATTTGTACTATCATAAGTAAATTTAACTGAATAAATATCTGAATAAGGAATTTCTACAGTATTAGCTACCTTATTACCTTCTACACTAGTTAAATCTATTTCACTAGAACTATAATTTAATACTGGTTTACTTGTTGATGTTTGTCTATATCCTTTACTGGCAGCAGTTTTAATTAACTTATCAAGCCCAGTATATCCAGTATGTTCTGTTGCAAGTCCTTCTGGATTTTCTCTCCAATAT
>CAQHJP010000098.1:0-2251 GCA_948801035.1 uncultured Bacilli bacterium | reverse complement strand
AAACCATTTATATTATTTATTCCAAGTAGTGGAATATCACGTTCAGCGTGATGACTCCATCCCCAGTGAACAAATATAGCATCATTTTCTAAAGCATAGTCTAAAAAATTATGTCTAGCACTTCTAACAGTTCCTATTTTAGCAGTTGTTTTATCTTTAAATAAAGCTAAGCTCCTACTCATTCCACCTTCAACAGGAATTTCATATACCATATATGCATCTGATAGGCCTGTTTGAACTTTAACAGCTTTAGGATAATTATTTATAACAACAGCATATGGTCTTGAATTTGAGTTAAGATCAATAATTTTAATATCAGTATCTTGTACATCAGCAGTATCATTATCTTTATTATCATTATTAGTATTTTCCTCAGTTTTATTTCCACATCCACTTATTAAACATAATGAGGCAAGTAAAAAACCTAATATATATTTTCTTTTCATTTAATCACTCCTATACTATAAAAATTATACCACACATATTTCATAAATAAAATATTTTTATACTAAATATGTTTTATTTTTTCATCTAATTCATCATCATTATTTTTTCCAAAATTATAAACTAAATAATAAGTTCCATAAAAAAGAGTTCCAAATAAAGCTCCTGTTGTATCAATTATTACATCTTGAAACTTGCCTGTTCTACCACTTACAAAAGTTTGATGATACTCATCAGTTAGTGCAAATAAAAAACAAAGAGTTAATGTAATAAATAATGAAACTAAATATTTTTTATTTTTAAATATCATATTTACAAATATAATAACAATAAATGCAAGTACAAAGTAAACTGATGCATGCATAACTTTCCTAAGTGGCGAATTTAAAAGCGTACTCGCATGTTCTATTTTAGATTCATTAGGATGAGAATTAGTTATTCCTAAGTCATTTGTAAATTCTAAGCCTTTTTCTAAAAATATGCTTATTATATCTGTAGAATGTCCGTTTGAATTTATTGTATTCATATCTGATAATTTATAAATTGAAAACCCCCACAAAAATATAAGTATTAAACCAATTATAAAAATTACTTTCTTTTTCATAATTCTCCTTTAATAAAACTAACAACTAATATTTAATAACGTTGCTATACCGTGAATTTTTAAGTTTGCAGAATTTGCTGGCACAAATATACAATCACCTTTAAAAAAATAAAGTTTTTCCTTATCGCTAATAATAGTACCACAACCATCTACACAAAGAAGTACATGAAATGAATTACTTTGTGTTTTAAAATCATACATTTTTTTATATCTTTCAGTATTAATATTAGATTTGTGAACTTCAAAATACTTACATCTACATAAAAGTTCTTCTGAGCATCCATTTTTATATGAAAAAAGTCTCATTGGCTGTCTTACATTATCAGAAGAATTACAATTCATAACATCTAAAGCTTTATCTATATGTAGTTCTCTTAATTTGCCATTTTTATCAACTCTATTATAATCATAAAGCCTATATGTTAAATTAGAACTTTCTTGTATTTCTGCTATTAAAGTTCCTTCTCCAATTGCGTGTACTGTTCCTGCTTCTATATAAAATAAATCATCTTTTTTTACATTAACTTTTTTTAAATATTTTTCTATTGTACCATTATTTATACTATCTTTTACCTTATTTTTATCAATTTTACAATTAAAACCATATACTAAGTTTGCATTTTTATCTGCATCTATTACATACCACATCTCTGTTTTCCCTAGACTACCATTTTCATTTAATTTTGCATATTCGTCATCAGGATGGACTTGTACAGATAATTTCTTTTTAGCATCAATTAATTTTACTAAGATTGGTAATTCACCTTCTGTTCTTGGATGTGTTCCTAAAAAGTGCGGATTCTTTTTTAATACTTCACTAAGTGTTTGCCCTTTAAATTCACCTGATGCTACAATACTAGGGCCATCAGGATGTGTGGAACATTCCCAAGTTTCAGCTAAAGGATTTATATCAATATTTTTACCATAATCTTCTTTAAGACGTAAGCCTCCCCACAAATAGTCTTTTGCAGCTGGAGATAATAAAAAAGGATAATTAATCTTCGAATTTATATTTGTGTTTATCATTTACATTAATCTCCTTACCAATTTGAACCTCTATAACTTTTATCTCAGTATCTGCTATAATTGTATGCCTACATCCTGCACCAATTGTTACTACATCTCCTGGTTTTACAAATTGTTCCATTCCATCTACTATTGTTCTACCACTACCTGATACAATTGTCCAAACTTCATCCCGAT
>CAQHJP010000097.1 GCA_948801035.1 uncultured Bacilli bacterium | reverse complement strand
ATGAGTTTGATAAAAAATTTTGTATTTTAAAATAAAGTGCTTTTTGTTATAATTAAATAGGTGGTTTTATGAAAAAATCTAACTTTTTAAAAAATATTTCTAGGACATGGGAATTTATTAAAGATAGTAAAGGAAATTTAATAGGTTATTTAATTATAAGCATTTTAGAAGGTTTAATAGGTGCAATATTACCTTTAGCATCAGCTAAAATTATACTAAATATAACAGATGCAGCAGTAAATCAGTTAATATTTGCAGCTTTAGCAATGCTAGTAATAGAACTTGTTTTATATTTAGTATATTTTTTAAAAACATTTTTTTATCAAAAAATATATAGAAATACACTTACTAATTTACAAGTAGCAGTAGCACGTGAAACACTTAAATTAGAAGTAAAAGAAATTGATAGAGAAACATCAGGTTTGTTTATTGATAGATTAAATAAAGATACACAAGATATATCTGGTATGTTTATGGAATATACTTACTGGATATCTAAAGTTATATCTAATTTAGGAGTTTTTATAGCAGTTTTATTACTTAATAAATATTTATTTATATATGCTGTTTTTGTAGCTTTAATTAGTTTATTTGTAGCTAAAAAAAGATTAAATAAACAATACACAGTACAAAAAGCTTTAAGAAAAATAATAGAGAAAAAAACTGGATTTACAAGTGAACTTATAAGAGGTATAAGAGATATTAAAGTATTAAATGCAAATGAAACTATATTAAAACAAACAACAGAAAAAATAGTTGAAGCATCTAAAGAAGAAATTAAGTTTATTAGAATAAGACAAATTTATAACTATTTAGAAAATAATTTAAGTGCTATATCAGATTTTATATTTATAATATTAGGATGTACTTTATATAGTAAATCATTACTTACAATTCCTACATTTGTTATAATATATAATTATCAAGATAAAATAAAATCACTACTTTTAGGTATTAGTGAAATACTTGAATATAATAAAAAATTTATAGTTTCAGCAGATAGAATTTATGAAATAATTGGAGACGATAAATTTGAAAAAGAAAAATTTGGAAATTTAAGTGTTAAAAAATTAACAGGAAATATTAAATTTGATAATGTAACATTTGGGTATGATACTGATATAATTAATGGAATGAATTTTGAAATTAAGCCAAATGAAAAAGTTGCCTTTGTGGGCAAAAGTGGAGCTGGTAAAACTACTATATTTAACTTAATTACAAGATTATATCATATTACTGGTGGACAAATATTATTTGATGATTATAATATAAATGATTTAGATTGTAATTCTATTAGAAATAATATTTCAATAATTACACAAAGTCCATACATATTTAATTTTTCTATTAAGGATAATTTACTTTTAGCAAAAGAAGATGCAAGTATGAAAGAAATAAGAAATGCTTGTAAACTTGCATGCATTGATGATTTTATTATGTCTCTTCCTAATAAATATGAAACAATAGTAGGGGAGGCAGGTGTAATATTATCAGGTGGCCAAAAACAAAGGCTTGCAATAGCAAGAGCACTTCTTATGAAAACAGAAATAATTTTATTTGATGAAGCAACTAGTGCACTTGATAATGAAACTCAAAGCAAAATACAAAATGCGATAGATAATTTAAAAGGAGAGTATACTATTTTAATAGTTGCTCATAGATTATCAACAATTATAGATAGTGATAAAATATTTGTTGTAGATAATGGTAAAATAATTGATAGTGGAACACACAAAGAATTACTTAAAAAATGCGAATTTTATAGAAATCTATATGAAAAAGACATTAATTAATGTCTTTTCCTAAATTGAAATTTCAACCGCACCACAAAGGTGTGGTTTTTTGGTACAATAAAAGAGCCCACCCAGCCAGGAGGACTCATATATGAATACACAATTAACAGAAAAAAAGAAAGTAGAAATAGACATATTATTAAACTAGGATTTATTTTATGCAAGTTTCCTTGACAAATACATAATATCATAAAAACGCACTTTTATCAAGTACGTTTTTTATTGTTACTCGAAAAGTTCGAGTTTCCTATCTATATGGTGCCAAATACAAGAATCAAACTTATACCTAATCATTACGAGTGACTTGTTCTATCATTAAACTAATTTGGCGTGGCTGCCCCAGTTAGATTCGAACTAACGCGTACTGGAGTCAGAGTCCAGTGCCTTACCGCTTGGCCATGGGGCAATGTATAAACTATATTATATCACTTTTTTAAACATTTTTAAATTTTATAGTTCACAATTTTTATAAAGTATGTTAAAATTATGTTAGATAGTGGAAAGGTAGACCACTTTAGGAGGAAAATAGTATGAATTTAAAAAAATGGTTTTCAGCTGAAGATACTGATTTAACTCAAGATGGTATAAATGATCAATTTTATAATATAAGTACTGATGAGGCGATATCTGAAGATGGATCAACAAAATTAGTTTTATTAGAGCCACGTGCTTATTCAGAGGCTCAACAAATTGCTGATGAATTAAAAGGAAGAAATACAGTAGTGGTAAATTTAAAAAGAGTGACATCTGATCAAGCTAAAAGAATTATTGACTTCTTATCTGGAACTATTTATGCAATTGGTGGAGATTTACAAAAAGTAGGTGGGGGAATATTCTTATGTACTCCAAATAATGTTAAAGTAAATGGTAAAATAACAGAAGAAACAGAGGGTAAAGATATTCACGATAATGGTGATATAAATATTGAATGGTAAACTTAATTTGAGGTGATTAAAATGGAAAAATTTAACCGAGTATTTAAAGGTTATGATCCAGTTGAAGTTAATAGCTTTTTAGATAAAGTTATAATGCAAGTGGAAGCAATGGTTGATGATATGAAAAAGAAAGATAAGGAAATTGAAAGTTTAAAGACTACTTTATCTGGTTATAATAATTTAGTAAATCAATATAATTTATTAAAACAAAAATATGATCAACAATCAAACATGGAACAAACTTTAAGAAGAGCTATTATAATGGCAGAAAAAACCTCAGAACAAATTAAGTTGACAGCTACACAGGAAAGAGATATAATACTTTCTGATGCAAAGAAAAATGCTGATAGAATAATAAATGAAGCTTTATCAAGATCTGAATTAATTGAAAAAGATGCAGATAATTTAAAAAGAAATGTTATAGTATTTAAAAGAAAATTAAAAGATGCTCTTCAAACTCAATTAGATTTAGTTGATGACATTGAAAAAATAGAATTATAGCAGATGAAAAAGACGATATATTATAGTGATTAATAGAGAGTTAGTGGCTGGTGGAAACTAATAAAAGCTTAATATATAGATCACTTTGGATGCTTTATAAGGATAAGTTATAAACGGTAACGCGTTATAGTTAAATAGTTATAAATAAAGGTGGTACCGCGATTAATTCGCCCTTTGGTATTATCTTTTTTTGTTTTATAAA
>CAQHJP010000096.1 GCA_948801035.1 uncultured Bacilli bacterium | reverse complement strand
AAGGTGGTACCGCGATTAATTCGCCCTTTGGTATTATCTTTTTTTGTTTTATAAAAGGAGTTATTATGGAAGAAATAGTTGAAAAGTTTATAAATTACTCATATAGATTTAAAATATTTAGAGTGTTTTTTAAAACAAACTTTATTACTTGATTCAACTTGTGAAGAGGAATACATTTTTATTTTAAGAACTTTAGCTTTTATATTTGATTTAAATTTTGAATATTCATTTTTATTTGTTAAAGAAAATAATATAATAGAATATAAAATAAACTTATTAAAAGCTTATTCTAATGAGATAGAAAAAATAGAAAATTTAAGAATAAAACTTTTAGAATATACTGATGAAAAATTAAGGAGGAAAATATGTTAGATACAAAGTATAACCACATAGAGGTAGAAAAAGATAAATATGAATCATGGAAAAGTAAAGGTTATTTTGAAAGCGGAGATATGAGCAAAAAACCATATGCTATTGTAATTCCACCACCAAATGTAACAGGGAAATTACATTTAGGTCATGCTTGGGATACAACTTTACAAGATATAATAATTAGATTTAAAAGACTTCAAGGGTATGATGCTTTATGGCTTCCTGGTATGGATCATGCTGGTATTGCAACTCAAGCTAAAGTTGATGCTAAATTAAAAGATATGGGTATTAATCCAAGAAGTTTATCACGTGAGGAGTGGTTAAAGTACGCTTGGCAGTGGAAAGATGAATACGCAGAAAATATTCATAAACAATGGGCTAAATTAGGTTTAAGTTTGGATTATACAAAAGAAAGATTCACACTTGACGAAGGTTTATCTAATGCTGTAAATAAAGTATTTATTGATTTATATAATAAAGGTTTAATATATAGAGGAGAACGTATTATAAACTGGGATCCTGTTGCTCAAACTGCTTTATCTAATGAGGAAGTAATATATAAAGAAGATAAAGGTGCATTTTATTACATTAAATACTATTTAGAGGATAAATCAGACTTTTTAACAGTAGCCACAACAAGACCTGAAACTCTATTTGGAGATACTGCAGTAATAGTAGCTAGTGATGATGATAGATATAAAAAATTTGTAGGTAAGAATGTAATACTTCCAATAGTTAATAAATTGATACCAGTACTTACTGATATTCATGCAGATAAAGAAGTTGGAACAGGTGTAGTTAAAATCACACCAGCTCATGATCCTAATGATTTTGAAGTTGGTAATAGACATAATTTAGAGCGTATTATTGTAATTAATAAAGATGGTACTATGAATAGTAATGCTTTAAAATATGAAGGTATGACTATAAAAGAATGTAGAGAAGCTTTAGTTAAAGATTTAAAAGATTTATCACTTCTTGTTAAAGTAGAAGAAATTAAACATACAGTTGGACATTCTGAAAGAACTGATGCTATAGTAGAACCATATTTATCAAAACAATGGTTTGTTAAAATGAGACCTTTAGCTGATAGAGTTTTAGAAAATCAAAAAAATAAAGATACTAAAGTTAATTTTGTTCCAAGTAGATATGAAAAAATTATGAATCACTGGATGGAAATAACATATGACTGGTGTATATCAAGACAGCTTTGGTGGGGGCATAGAATACCAGCTTACTATAAAGGTGATGAGGTATACGTTGGAATTAATCCTCCATCAGATGAGTGGGTTAGGGATCCTGATGTACTTGATACATGGTTTTCATCAGCACTTTGGCCTTTTTCAACTTTAGGTTTTCCAGATGATACAACACTACTTAAAAGATATTATCCAAATTCTTGTTTAGTTACAGGATACGATATAATTCCATTTTGGGTAAATCGAATGACTTTCCAGGGACTTGAATTTATGGGTGAAAGACCATTTAAAGATTGTTTAATACATGGCCTTATTAGAGATAAAGAAGGAAGAAAGATGAGTAAAAGTCTTGGTAATGGTGTTGATCCTATGGATGTAATTGATAAGTATGGTGCGGATTCACTTAGATATTTTTTAGCAACATCTACATCAAATGGAACAGATTTAAGATATGATGAGGAAAAAGTAGCTTCTTCATGGAATTTTATAAATAAACTTTGGAATGCTTCTAGATTTGTAATTATGAATTTAGATGGATTTAATAAAATTGAACTTGTAAATTTAAGCATTTCTGATAAGTGGATTTTAAATAAATTAAATGATTTAATTAAAAATGTTACACGCCATATGGAAAAATATGAATTTAATGTAGTTGGAAGTGAACTTTATAATTTTATATGGGATGATTTTTGTGATTGGTATATAGAACTTTCTAAAATTGATATGAATAATACAACTAAATCAGTATTACTTTATACACTTACTCAAATTCTTAAATTATTACATCCTTTCACACCTTATGTTACAGAAGAGATTTATCAAATGTTACCAGTTCACGAAGAGTCTATAATGATATCTAAATATCCTAGTTATAATAAAGTATTTATAGATAAAGATAATTCACTTGATTTATTAATTGAATTAATTAAAAAAATAAGAAAAATTAAGTTAGAAAATAATATTAAAAATTATATTATTGTTACAAAATCTATATTAGTTTTAGATAATACTAATATAATAAGCAAAATGTGTAAATGTGATAGTATTAAAGATTCTTATGAGGGACCTTATTTAAATATTGATGTTAGTTTAAATGATGAGGTTGTATCAATTTATTATGATGGAACATTAAGTGATTATGAAAAAGAATTATTAAATAAAGAAAAAGAATCATTAATAAAATCAATTGAAAGACGTGAAAAACTTTTATCAAATCCAGGATATGTTAATAATGCTCCAAAAAATATAGTAGATAAAGAAAAAGAAGATTTGAAAAAGGAAAAAAATCAATTAGAATTGATAATTAATAAATTATCATAAAAGGTATAAAAATATACCTTTTTTTGTTAAAAATCTTTATTTTTTAATATTTTTATGTTATCATAATTGGTAATAAATTTTAGGTACTACTTTTTACTTAAAAGAATTGGAGTTGGTATTATGAGTAAAACAACAGATAACTTATGTGACTATCTAGATGCAACAGAAGAAGAAATTGATAGAGTTATAAATGTTTTAAATGATGATGAAATGGCTTTATTTAACAAAAGATATAATGGTAATTATAAAGTACCATGTCATGTCATTTTGAAAGATGGTGAGGTTTATTCATTTAGAAATCTTATAATTTCTAAATTGAAAACTGCTATAAAAAGGACAAGAGAACCAAAAAGAAAAACAACAGATTATTTATGTGATTATTTACACGATAGTAATGAAAATATAGATAGGGCATTAAAATATTTAACTGAAGAAGAACTTGTGATTTTTAATAAAAAATATAATGGTAACTTTAAAAAACCTATTTATATAGTTTTAAATAAAAATGAAGAAAAAGTGTTTTCAAATGTTATAATTCCAAAATTATTAGAATATTTAGAAAAATTTAAATATGATGATATATCTGCGTTTTTAAATTCACCAATAGAAAAAATAGATTTAGCATTAGAAATTTTAAGTGGTGATGAAATGGCGCTATTTAATAAAAGATATAATGGCAACTATAAAGTAC
>CAQHJP010000095.1 GCA_948801035.1 uncultured Bacilli bacterium | reverse complement strand
TCTTTTATACCTGATTTAACTGGTTATGAAAATCTCAAATTACTTGCAGATATAAAAAAAGTAATAGGTAAAAAAGAGATAGAAGATGCTTTAAAATTAGTTAATTTATATGAAGAAAAAGATAAAAAATATAGTAAATATTCACTTGGAATGAGGCAAAAATTAGGTATAGCTCAAGTACTTATGGAAAATCCTGAAGTGATAGTTTTAGATGAACCATTTAATGGCATTGAAAATGAAAGCGTGGATAAACTTAGAAAAGTACTATTAAAAGAAAAAGAAAAAGGTAAATTAATTTTAATTGCTACACATATTAAAGATGATGTAAAAATTTTATCAGATGAAATATATTTAGTAGATAATAAAAATGTTAAAAATATATAATTAATTTTATATATTTTTTAATTTGCTCTTTTTAATAAACTAAATTTATAGTATAATTATTATGGGTGATTTTATGGATCAAATATATAATAATTTAACTAAATTAATAAAAAAATATAATAATTTTATAATTATGACTCATAAAAATCCTGATTTTGATGGAATAGCGTCTAGTATATGTCTTCAACAAATAATATATAGTTTTAAAAAAGAAAGTTACATACTTATAAATAATTCAATGGATAATTCTTTAAAAGAAGCAATTAAATTACTTAAAGAAAATAACGTATATATAAATACGACTAATAAAACTAATGTGGATAAATTAATAAATGATGATACGATGATAATAGTACTAGATACTTATAAAACTTCATTAGTAGAAGATTATAGTATTTTAAATAATAAGAATATTGTAGTAATTGATCATCATATAAAAAGCAAAGATTATATTAAAACAACTATTTTTGAATATATTAATCAGTCTTTATCTAGTATTATTGAATTTATGACGTTTTATCTTAAATATTTAAACAAAAATGTAGATAAGTTAGTAGCAACTTATATGATGTTAGGTTTAGAAATTGATACTAATAATTTTAGATTAAAAACAACAGATAAAACTTATGAAGCGGCTTCTTATTTATATAAAATGGGACCTGATAATGTTTTAAAGCAAAAATTATTAAAAGAGCCTATGGCAAATTTTATTAAAAGATGTGATTTAATTAAAAATGCGCATTTCATTAATAACAAATTTAGTGTTTGTATTTTAGATGATAAAATATATAAAAAACATAACTTGGCCCAAATAGCTTTAGAATTATTACAATTTGATAAGATTGAAGCTTCTTTTGTAATAGGTTATTTAGATAATGATATTATTGGCATAAGTTCAAGATCTATAGGTGACGTTAATGTTGAGGCTATTATGGTGCAACTTGGCGGTGGTGGACATTTATATGAAGCAGCTGCTGAATTTAAAACAAACGATATAGATGATGTTAAAAACAAACTTTTAGAGGTGATAAGATGAAAGTGATTTTTATTAAAGATTTAAAAGGCCAAGGAAAAAATGGTGATATAAAAGAGGTAAAAGATGGGTATGCAGAAAACTTTTTAATAAAAAAAGGGTATGCTATTTTAGCAAATGAAGCAAACTTAAAAGAGTTTAATAGACAAAAAGAATCAAAAATGCTAAATGAAAATTTAAAAATAAAAGATTGTGAATCTTTAAAGTATGAACTTGAAAAATTAAAAATTAATATTAAAGTAAAAACAGGTACAGGTGATAGAGTATTCGGCAGTGTTTCTACTAAGCAAATAAATGAAGAATTAAAAAAATTAAATTATTCTATTGATAAAAATAAAATTAAAATAAATGAGGCTTTAACATCTCTTGGGACTCATATAGTTGATATTGAATTACATAAGCAGGTAATTGCAAAATTAAAAATTAATCTAGTGAAGTAGGTGATTATATGGAAAAGACTATTCCGCATAGTATAGAAGCAGAGCAAGCTGTTTTAGGATCTATGTTTTTAACTAAATATGCTGTTGAAAAAGCTGTTGAAAGTTTAACAGGCAGTTTATTTTATTTAGATAGTCATAGCAAAATATTTGAAGCTATGAGAGATTTATCTGAAGAATTAAAACCTATAGATATTATGACAGTAAGTGAAGAATTAAAAAAGAAGAATTATTTGAATTCTATAGGTGGTATAGAGTATTTAACAGAGGTTGCTAAAAGTGTTCCTACTGCTGCTAATATTGATGAATATATAAAAATAGTAGAGGAAAAGGCAATTTTAAGAAGATTAATAGATGAGGCTACATCAGTTATAACTGATGCATACACTTCTACTAATGCTATTGATGAAATTTTATCAAATGCTGAAAGTAAAATCTTAGGTGTTGTAAAAACTAGAAAAGGAACAGAATTTCGATCTATTCAAGATGTACTTTTTAAAACACAAGCTGATTTAGAAAAATTATCAAAAAATAAAGGAGAAATTACTGGCATACAAACAGGTTTTTATAAACTTGATAAAATAACTTCAGGTCTCCATGCTAATGAACTTATAATATTAGCTGCACGTCCTGGTATGGGTAAAACTGCTTTTGCACTTAATTTAGCTACTAATATAGCGATGACTGGTAAAACAGTTGCTTTATTTAATATGGAAATGAGCGCTGAACAATTAGCTACAAGAATGCTTGCATCAGTAGGACAAATATATGGTGATAAATTAAAAAATGGTAATTTGAAAAATGAAGATTGGAAAAGAGTAAATGAGGCTATTTCTAGACTTGCTGATACAAAAATGTTTATAGATGATACAGCAGGTATGACTATAAATGAGATAAAAGCAAAATGTAGAAGACTTGCTTCTATGAAAGATGGATTAGATGTTATTATAATTGATTATTTGCAACTTATTCAAGGTTCTGAAAGATATAGAGGTAATAGAGTTCAAGAAGTAACAGAAATTTCTCGTAGTCTAAAAACTTTAGCTATGGAATTAAAAGTTCCTGTAATAGCTTTATCACAATTATCTCGTAGTGTTGAAACTAAAGGAAGAAAAGATAATAGACCAATACTTTCTGATTTAAGAGAATCAGGTTCTATTGAACAAGATGCTGATATTGTAGCGATGCTTCATAGAGAAGATTATTATGATAAATCAGCACAAATTGATGAAAATACAAGTAGAACTACGCTTATTATTGCTAAACATAGGAATGGTCCTGTTGTAGATATCCCACTTATTTTTAAAACAAATACTTCAACTTTTAATTCTGTAGATGAAAGTATGGAAGGTGAAGCATGAAAAAAAGCATACAAATAATTATATGTACAGTTTCTTTTATTATACTTTTTTTCCTATGCTATGATTATAAAACAAGTGAACATCCTAATGAATATTATAATGTTTATTTAGAAGGAGAATTTTTAGGTAGTATTATTTCAAAAGAAGATTTAGAAAATTATATAAACGATAAAACAGAACATTTAATAAATATTAAAACTATTACTAAAACTTATTGTGATGCAAATAATTTAGATGAAATTAAAAATAGTGCTGAAGTTAAAAGTTTAATTGATAAAAGTCCAAAAGTAGATGAATATGAAAAAAATGGTGAGAAATGTATTGATATTGAAGTAAAAGATGGTAAAACTATTGAGAAAATATATACTCCAAACTGTCTTGAAATAG
>CAQHJP010000094.1 GCA_948801035.1 uncultured Bacilli bacterium | reverse complement strand
ATGAAGACCTCTCCAAAGCGGCCCTTGCTGGATTGGAAGCACTGAAGGGCTGCGAAGCCGAAAAAGCTGCAATTGAGCAGGTGACCGAAGAGTAAGTCAAAAAGAACCAAAAATGTATAAAACTCTATAGCAACTTAAACAAACTACATTTCTATCACTAAATAAAAACTCTTTTAGGAATCAGGGATTTCCTTCATACAAAGAAAAACTATCAAAAACTGAATAAAATCAGTTCAGAGCAGTCATCACTTGCTCTGTTTTTATAGAAATAAAAAAAGATATGTGTCATCACCACATATCAAGTATTACATAATGAACGGCTAGTTCATCAATGTATAAATATTATAGCATTATTTATATAATTATGTCAAATATGATTTAAAGTGTCATTGTAAAGAATCTACTTCAAACTATCCTATTGAAAATATTGTATATTATCGTACAGATTATTTAATGAGAAGGGCTTGGATGGTTGCTGTAATATATGATATGGATATTGATGCAAGCCCATCAGATAAATGTTATACTTATTTTGTAGATACAACAACAGGAGAAATTATTGGTGGAAGAAAGGGATACCATGAAACTTGGTATAAATTAAAAAATAATTTATAGAAATAAATTTACTAAATATAAAAATAAGAGAGTTTAGAAAATCTCTTATATGGTCAAGGTGAACCTTGATAATATTTTCAAATAAATAAGTAATATACATTTTATATTTATATAATTTTGCTATGTTTTAAATTTTTACTTTAAGTTCAAATTCTATTTCATCTGTATCCATTAATATAAATTGCTGAATACTTGCAATTAATAAAGCCTGTGCCATATTTAATGCATCAAAATATTCTTTATCTGAAAATTGAAAAAATTCTTGAGTATCACCATCTGGACAATATCGTGGTGGAAAATTTAGCTCTCCATGAATAAAACGTGATCTTACATTGTACATATGTTTTAACCTTTTCATATAATCTTTTGGTTCTCCAAATATAGACTTACTTTTATCTTTAATTTGTTGTAATATTCCTTCTTTGCTTCTAACATATATAGCTTCAATTCCTATCATAGAATAGAATAAGTCTTCATAAGAATAGCAATCATATATATAGGTGAGTGCACTTAGTGCTCTTTCAATAGAGTTAGTAGCCATACCTTTTATAAAACCTGTTCTTTGTTTTAACCAATTCCAACTCTTATCTATATTAATAATATTTATTTTAGGCCATTCATTTTTGTTGGCTTCAGTAACAGAAACTAGTAAAGAGCTTAATGATCTATTAGAAGAACTATGATACTTATTATTTATATAAATTTCTGTTTCACGTACTTCTAATAAGCCTGGATAACTAATATTGATTGCTATTTCAAAATTTTATATTTGTTGCTTAAAATCATATATTACACTTTCTATATGTATAAGTTCAATAATATCCTTATTTTCATCTTTTTCTTCCAAATTCTTTTCAACTGTATATTTATATTTTTCTCTGTTAATATCCATGCTAATAAATAGAAAAATATCACATTTTGCATTTTTTTCTATTTTTAGTTTAACTTTCGTTTCCTTGTTATTAATTAGCATCTTAGTTTCCATCTCATTCAGTTCTTCTAGCATTTGTTGAAACATATTATCTGTATATGATTTTTCCTTTTCTGCATTTTCCCAATATATAGGTGTATTGATAATTAATTTTGCTTTATATTCTTTTTCTATGCCCTTATATTCTTCCGAAAGTTTGAACAACATTTTTAGATTACCTCTTGCTTATATTTTAATTCAATTTTATTGTGATTATATTAACATATTTTGTTAACTTTTACAAGATTATAATATCCTTGAGAAAAGTAAAATAGAAGATTTATACGATAATATGCAAGATAAAATTGTACGAGATATTTGTAAAGATAGTAGACTAGATAATATATGGGCTGAAATTAACGAAATTGATGAGTTGCTAAAAAATACTCTTTCTAAAGAGGCACAATTAATTGATTTAGAAAGGAAAAAAGCTTTTGCTTATGGTTATAATCTTTCAAATAAATTGATGATTGAATCAATGATAGAATAAAGTTAATATGATTTGGGAAGTATTTATTACTTCCCTTTTTATGTGCTTAAATAATTCTATATAATTTTAAATAATAATGTCTAACAATAATTCTAACAGAAATCTATGCCTTCCTTGTTACTCAAAGATTACAAAGATTTAGTTTTTGTTAGACAGTTTTTTGGAGAAGTCTAACAATAAATCTAACAAAAACTCTGTAACGCTGTATTAGTCTAAATAATTTTAAATAATCTTGAATGATAAAATGCTTATTTTTAGGCATTTTGAGATACTATTCAATAATTTTGAATAAAAATAAAAAGTGTTGAAAACTACTATTTTCAACACTTTTTGCATCTTGCTGGTCGAGGTGATTACAGTCAAATACTTCAAAGTATATAAAAATAAGTGTTTTCGAAAATCTTGTCGTGTGAATGTGCAGAAAGTTTTTGAAGTATGAGGAAGTTTGAGAAATATTCAAAAACGTTATTATAATTTTTAATATTAGCTATGTCATTTTATATTTTTTGTTTGGATAATTATCAATATTGTTAATAAAAAGATTTTAGACTTGAAAATAACTAGATATTGATATATAAATAACGTGAAAACAATTTATATAATGGAGAAAAATATGAAAAAGATTGAAAATTCTTTTTATGAATATTTTAATACAATTATACATACTAAAATATTTGAAAAACTAAATTTATTTATAAAGAATAATGTTTGGATTGTTCCAATAATCTATTTTATAGGAACGATAGCTCTAATTATAAGAGATAAGGAATATGGGTTGCCATTTTCACCAATTTCTTTAATTCAGTTTGCTGTTATAGTTGTATATGTAGGCATTTTTTTAATAATGTATACTTGCATAGAATATAGCAACATACAATTAATTGAATTTTTTAAAAGAATAGTAAAAAAAGAAAAAAATATTATATTTCAAATGATAGTACAAATAATAGTACATATTGTTTTTATGCTTATTATTCTTTCTATATTTCTTTTTATTTTAGGAAATATGGAAAGAACATTATTAATATGTATAAGCTATTATATAGTTTTTCCAATTATTATTATGCTAATTGATAGTAAATATAAATCATCTAACTTAATAATTATTATATTCTATATAACTTTAATACTAGAAATTCCAATTTCTTTAGGAGGATTTAAAGGACAAGAAGTGTTATACCATAATATAAGTGATAATACTGAGAATGAATATGTTTATTATGGAAATTATGATGGATTATATCAATTTTCTGATAATGATAATATTTATTTGATTCCAATCGATAGTGGTTATATAATTTATCATAAAAGCAATAAATAATTTATATTGAAATAAATGAAATTATATAATAAAGAATTAAGTATTTTTCTAAAAATATCAAAAGCAATAAGGTTTATGCTTTTTATTAAAAAATGAAGAAGATATTAGTTATTTTATAAAAAAAGTAGTATGTATATTTATAACATACATACTACTTTTCATAAACAATTATAATTTGTCTTTCCAATTTGAAGCTCCATACAAAATTCTATCTATATATACTATTTTTTCATTTTCGTTTATTCTATAAAAAGCAATATAGTT
>CAQHJP010000093.1 GCA_948801035.1 uncultured Bacilli bacterium | reverse complement strand
AAAGATTTAGATAACAAAATAATTAAATGTGTATCTAATTCTGATGAAAAAATAAAAGAAGATGCAAGAAGAATTTTAAGAGCTATAAGATTTTCTTTGAAACTTAATTTTAAATTAGATGAAGATTTAATAAAATCTATAAATAAATATAAACATTTACTTTTAAATTTCAATAAAAATATAATAAAAAAAGAGTTAGATGAAATAAAAAAGTATGAAAATGCAGATAAATTATTAAATGAATTAGGAGTGATTATATGATTAAATTAGTGCTTGTTAGACATGGTCAAAGTATTTGGAATCAAGAAAATAAATTCACTGGATGGACTGATGTGGAATTATCTATAAATGGAATATTAGAAGCTAAAGAAGCTGGCAAGCTTTTACTTGAAAATAATTTTAAATTTGATATTGCATATACTTCTTACTTAAAAAGAGCTATAGATACTTTAAATTTAATTATAGAAACTGCTAATTATAAAAATTTAAAAATAAGATACACTTGGAAGCTAAATGAAAGACACTATGGTGCTCTACAAGGATTAAATAAGCAAGAAACAGCTTTAAAATATGGTGATGAACAAGTAAGAATATGGAGAAGAAGTTATAGTGTTAAACCTCCTACATTAGATGAATTTGATAAAAGAAATCCTAAATGTGACCCTAAATATAAAAATATTGATTATCTACCTTTGACAGAAAGTTTAGAAGACACTTATAAAAGAGTAGTTGATTATTATAAAAATGAAATAGAAAGAGAATTAAAGAACAATAAAAATATATTAATATCTGCTCATGGAAATAGTTTAAGAGCACTTATTAAATATCTTGAGAATATATCTGATGATGATATTGTATCACTTGAAATTCCAACAGGTAGACCATATGTATATGAATTAGATGATAATTTAAGTATAATTAAGAAATATTATTTATAGAGCATGATTGATAAAATTATGCTTTTTTGATATAATTAAATGTGTGACAAAAGGAGCTTTTTATGAAGTGGAAATTAGGAAACATTGAAATTAAAAATCAAGTTGTATTAGGTCCGATGGCAGGAGTTTCTAATCCATCTTATATAAGAATTTGTGAAGAATTTGGATGTGGTTATGCAGTTTCAGAATTAATAAGTGCAGAGGCAATAGTAAGAAATAATAAAAAAACTTTAGACATGTTAAAAGGAATTGAAAAAATAAATATTCCTTTTGCTGTTCAATTGTTTGGTAGTGATGCTAAAACTATTACTAAGGCTGCTAAAATATTAACTGATTTATATAACGTAAAAATAATAGATATCAATATGGGATGTCCAGTACCTAAAGTATGCATAAAAGCTCATGCTGGAAGCGCACTTTTAAAAGATTTAAATAAAATATATGATATTGTATCAAGTGTTAAAAAAAACACAAATGCTATAGTAACAGTTAAAATTAGAAGTGGTTGGGATGATGAAACTATAAATGCTAAAGAAGTTGCTAAAACAGTTGAACAAGCTGGAGCATCATTAATTTGTGTTCATCCAAGAACAAGAAAAATGGGATATTCAGGTGTAGCCGATTGGAATATCATAAAAGAAGTTAAAGAAAATGTATCAATACCTGTTATTGGTAATGGAGATATTAAAACTTACCTTGATGCTAAAGAAATGATTTTAAAAACAAATTGTGATGCAGTAATGATATCAAGAGCAGCACTAGGAAACCCATTTATTATAAGAGAGTGTGTAGAATATTTAGATTCTAAAGAAATAACTAAATATACAAAAAATGATATACTAGATACTATGGTTAAACATTTAAATTATCTTCTTGAGGATAAACCAGAAAAAGTAGCAATTTTAGAAATGCGTACTCAAATTGGGCATTATTTAAAAGGTTTTAATAAAGAATATAAAGGAGTATTTATGAAAATTACTGATAAAGAAAATTTTATTAAATTAGTTAGTGAGGTAAGAAATGGCCTATAAAAGATTTTTTGCATATGTTATAGATATGTTTATAGTATTTTTGTTTATAATTATTATAAATAAAGTTTTTACTAATCCTTTGGAAAAAGATTTAAGCAAATTAAATCAGTTATCTATTGAAAATGTTATTAATAAAGATGAATATTTTAATGAATATAAACATTTGCTTCATGAGGTTGATAAAAAAGATTTAGTAAAAAACATCTCAACAACCATTTTACTTATAGTATTTTTTGTACTTGTACCATACTGTTTTAATAGTCAAACTATAGGGCAAAAAATATTTAAATTAAAAATATGTTCAGATGAGGAAGTTACTTTAGAAAATTTAATTTTTAGAAGTGTTATATTAAATGGAATCGGATATATGCTATTTATGTTTATAATACTTTTTATAACAAATGATAATTTATATTTTATTTTAATAAATTTGTTAGCTTTTTTACAACTTATTGTAGTAATTATAAGTGGTTTTATGGTATTATATAGTTATAAACATTTATCTATTGCGGATATATTTACAAATACTAGAATTGAGGAATTAAAATGAGAGAATTAACAGAACAAGAAATAGTTAGAAGAGATAAAGTAAAAGAAATAAGAAAATTTTGCAATCCTTATCCTGAAAAATATGAAATAAACTATACTTTAGATGCTGCAAGTAAACTTGATGATGAAACTAAAGGCGTTAAAATTGCAGGAAGAATAGTATTTATGAGAAAAATGGGAAAATTAAGTTTTTTAAAACTACGTGATATTGAAGGTGAAATTCAAGTATCTATTAAAGTTGACTTAGTAGGAGAAGAAAAATATAATTTCTTTAAAAATTATGTTGATGTTGGTGATTTTATAGGAGTATGTGGAGAAATTTTTACAACTCATACAGGTGAAAAAACTTTAAGAGCAGATACTTTTGAATTTTTATCTAAAGCGTTAAGACCACTTCCAGAAAAATTTCATGGTTTAAGTGATACAGAACTTAAGTATAGAGAAAGATATGTTGATTTAATTTCAAATGAGACATCTAGAAAAGTTTTTTTAGGAAGAAGTAAGTTTTATGCTTTTGTTCATAAGTTTTTAGATGAAGCAGGATTTTTAGAAGTTGAAACGCCAATTATGCAAACAGCAGTATGTGGAGCAGCTGCTAGACCCTTTTTTACACATCATAATGCACTAGATTTAGATATGAATTTAAGAATAGCTCCAGAAACATATTTAAAACAATGTATAGCTGCAGGTTTTCCTAAAGTTTATGAGGTTGCTAAATGTTTTAGAAATGAAGGAATGGATAAAGAACATTTACAAGAATTTACTCAAATAGAGTGGTATGCATCATATTGGAATTTTGAAGATAATATTAAGTTTTATCAAAAATTTATTAAAAGCTTATTACTTGAACTTTTAAAAACAACAAAAATAGAATATCAAGGAAATACTTTAGATTTTGGTAAAGAAAATTGGACACGTATTAATTATGTAGAAGAGATGAAAAAAATTTTAGGCTGTGATTTTTTATCTATAGAAGATCCTTTAGAGCTTAAAAAAATTATTATATCTAAAAATTTATTTAATGAATCTGAATTAGAAGAATATAAATCATTAAGTCAAATAATAGATTTTGTATATAAAAAGAAAATTAGAGAAAATATAATAGAACCAACAATAATATATAATTATCCAGCAGTTTTAATACCACTTGCAAGAAGAAATGATAAAGATAATAG
>CAQHJP010000092.1 GCA_948801035.1 uncultured Bacilli bacterium | reverse complement strand
TAAAATTATTGTAGGTGGTTATATGAACCTATTTAGAGAACTTAAGGACGATTTTTTAGAAAAAAATCTTAAAATAACTTATATAGAAAATAAACTTGATATACTAAATTATTCATCTATAGGAAGTTTTGATAGTTCTAAGATAATAGTAAATTATAATTCTAAGATGATTGTCGTTACGGGTGATAATTTAGTTATTTCAAGGCTTATGACAGATGAGGTATTGATTTGTGGAAATATTACAAAATTAGAATTTAGGTGAAATATTGAAGAATGATTTTTTATTTAAATTAAGAAGTAAAGTTAAATTAAAAATAACAGGTAAAAATCCTGGTAGATTTATAAAAAGATTAAATTCAAATAATATAGAACTTTTAAAAATATCTAATTTAAAGCATTCGTCTGTTGATGTAATAATATATAAAAAAGATTATAATAAGTTGATGGATTTAAAAAGTATATATGATGTTGTGGATATTGATTCATATGGTACATATAAAATAAAAAAAATAATGTTTAAATATAAATATTTATTTTTATTTTTTCTAGTTAGTATATTTTTAATAGTATTTTTAAGTAGTATTATATTTGAAGTTGAGGTTATACATAATGATAATGATATAAGAAACTTTTATTTAAAAGAACTTGAAGATTATGGATTAGAAAAATATAAATTTGTAAAAAGTTATGATGATATACAAAGTATAAAAACTGATTTATTAAATAAATATAGAGATAAATTAGAGTGGATTGAAATTACAAGGTATGGGACAAAATATATAGTAAGATTACAAGAACGTATAATAAAAGAAAACAAAGATATTTTAGAAAACCAAAATATTGTAGCTAAAAAAGGAGCAATACTAAAACATGTAAAAGCAACTAATGGTGTAATAGTTAAAAATATTGATACTTACGTTAATAAAGGTGATGTTGTAATTTCAGGTAATGTTTATTTAAATGAAGAATTAAAAGATATAAAAAGCGCGATTGGATCTATTTATGGAGAGGTTTGGTATAATGTAAATATTACTTATCCATATGTTTATATTGAATCTAATCTCACAAATGAAAAACAAGATATATTTGTTTTTAAATTTTTAAATAAGTCTTATGAACTTAGTTTTAAACATTTTAAAGAAAAAAAAGTAGAAGAAAATGTAATTTTTAAAAGTAATTATATACCTTTAAGTTTGGTTAAATCAAGTCAAATAAAGACTAATAACATAGAAGAGATTTTAACTTGTGATCAAGCATTTGAAAAAGCTATTATTAAAGCAAATGATAAAGTAAATTCATCTTTAAAAGAGGATGAACATATTATTAATTTTAAAGTTTTAAATAAAACTTGTGATGTTGATAAAATAAATGTGGATATATTTTTTTCTGTTTATGAAAATATAACAGATTATGCAAAAATAGATAATAATATTGAGACTAATTAGGTTGCAAAAAGAATTATTTTATACTATAATTTAATTTAAAAGGAGCAATTATGTTTGAATTAATTAGTAATGATAATATTAAAGAATTAGATACAGTAAAAGAATTTATAGAGTTTGTTATTAAAAAAGAAAAATTAGAAGATACATTATTCAATATAATAATAACTGATAATACATACATTCATAAACTTAATAAAGAATATAGAGGTGTAGATAGACCTACAGATGTTATTAGTTTCGCACTTTTAGATAATAAAGATTTTTATGAATCTGATATAAAGATACTTGGTGATATATATATATCTATAGATAAAGCAAAAGAGCAGGCACTGGAATATGGTCATAGCTTACTTAGAGAACTTTGCTTTTTATCTATTCATGGATTACTTCATTTACTTGGGTATGATCACGTGTTAAAATCTGATGAAGAAATTATGTTTAAAAAACAAGAAGAACTACTTTTAGAATATGGAATAAAGAGGTAATTATGAAATCAGGATTTGTAAGCTTAGTTGGAAGACCTAATGTAGGTAAATCTACACTTTTAAATAGTATTATAGGTAAAAAGGTTGCTATCACTTCTGATAAACCACAAACTACACGTAATATGATTCAAGGTATTTTAACAACAGATGATACTCAAATTGTATTTGTTGACACCCCAGGAGTTCATAAACCTAAAAATAAATTAGGAGATTATTTAAATAAGCAAGCTTATTATAGTTTTTCGGATGTAGATGTTATTCTTTTTTTAATTGATATAACAGAGTCTTTAGGGCGAGGAGATATGTTTATATTAAATAAATTAAAAGAAGTAAATAAACCTGTTATACTAGTTATGAATAAAGTAGATAAAATAAAAAAAGAAGAAATTTTAATTAAAATTAATGAATATAAAGATTTATTTGATTTTAAAGAAATTGTACCACTTTCAGCTTTAAAACATGATAATATAACATCATTAATTAAAGCTATTAAACCGTATTTAAAAGATGATTTTAAATATTATTTAAATGGAGAATATACTAACCAAAGAAGAGAATTTTTAATATCAGAAATTGTTAGAGAAAAAATATTTAATAAAACTAAAGAAGAAGTTCCGCATTCAACAACTTGCGTTGTTGAACAAATAAAAAAAGATAAAAATAGTTATTTAATTAATGTTGCTATTATAGTTAATAGAGATTCGCTTAAAAAAATTATAATAGGTAAAAATGGCTCTAAATTAAAAGAAATAGGAACAGAATCAAGATTAGAACTTGAAAATATATTAGGTAGTAAAATTTATTTAGAGTTATTTGTTAAAGTAGTGAAAAATTGGACAGATAAAGAAAAATACTTACAAGAATTAGGCTTTAAAGATTTTTTAGAATAATTGTATAAAAAAATTAAATTTGCACCAATATTATAATAGGTGATTAAAATGAAAAATATTTTGTGGCAATTATTTAAAAATACTGGGAAAATAGAATATTATTTAAAGTATAAGGAGTATAAAAATGGAAGTGAAAGTAGGAAAGAAATATAGACATTTTAAAGGTGGTATAATAGAAGTTATAGCCTTAGCTAAACATAGTGAAACATTAGAAGATATGGTAGTTTACACGCATGATTCTAAGTATTGGGTAAGACCACTAAGTATGTTTTTTGATACATCTTTTAAAGAAAAATATCCTAATATAGATCAAGAATATAGATTTGTACAAATAGATGATTGAAAAAGTTGAAGGTATAATTTTATTTTATTCTGATTACTTAGAAAGTAGTAAAATATTAACTATTATTACAGAAAAATATGGAATAATTAAAGTTATTGCTAAAGGATGTAAAAACATTAAAAGCCCACTTAGAAGTGTATGTGATAAATTAACTTATGGCAATTTTAATATATATTATAAAAAAGACAAATTATCAACTTTAAGTTCTGTTGATATAATAGATAATTTTAAATATATTAAAAAGGATATAAATAAAATAAGTTATGCAACATATATTTTAGATTTAACTTACCAAGTTATTAAACAAACTAGTGCTTCTTTATTTTTCTTATTAATTTCAGCACTTAAAAAAATAGATGAAGGTTTTGATCCACTTGTTATAATGAATATTATAGAACTTAAATATTTAGATTTTTTAGGTGTACTTCCAGTTATAGATGGTTGCAGTTTATGTGGCAGTAAAAGTATTAAAACACTTTCTATAGAATCTGGTGGATATATATGTAGTAATTGTTATACTAGTGGTGTAATATTTACTGATAAAGCAATTAAATTAATT
>CAQHJP010000091.1 GCA_948801035.1 uncultured Bacilli bacterium | reverse complement strand
TCACTATCTAAATATTTAACTACGGCCTTAGTTTTAATATATTTTGAATAAGGATAAAAACATATTGGTATAATTAATAAAAACATTGCTATTAATAGTAAAATAAATATTTTTATATTTTTACTAGGACTTTTATTTAATATATTAAAAACTTCTATTTCATCCACTTAAAACACCATTTTCTATTTTAATTACATTATCAAATAAATCTTTATTATCAAGTCTATGTGAAATATAAATAATTGTTTTATCTTTATATTCTTTAATTAAATTAGAAAGTATCTTTCTTTCCATAGAAATATCTGTTTGATTAAGTCCTTCATCAATTATAAGTATATTAAATTTTTTACTAATAGCACGAGCAAGTATTATTCTTTGTGCTTCACCACCTGATAAATTAAAACCATTTTCTTCAATAAGAGTGTTATAACCAAGCGGCATATTTTTAATAATATCATCGACCATACATATTTTAGAAAGCGAAATTAAATCGTCACTATTTATATTTTCTTTTATTGTATCTGTAAATAATATTTCATTTTGAGAAACATAAACAATATCGCTTTTTATATAATCATTTATATCAATGCCATCTATGAAAATACTATTTCTATTTACTTTATAATATTTTTTTAATAATTTAAAAAGCGTAGATTTACCAGAACCACTTTTTCCTATTATCATAACTTTACTTTTATCTTTAATTTTTAAATTTATATTATTAAGGGTGTTGTCAACATCATTAAAAGAAAAGCTTAAATTTTTAAAAACAATATCACCTTTCATTTCTTTTTCTATTATTCCACTTTTTTCATCTTTTCTTATTAAATTAATTAATTTTTTTATAGAGATATTAGACTGTTTTATTATGTTTGTAAATTCTATTAAATTTTTAAAAGGATCTACAGCATAATTAAATAAAAAATTAAAAGTTAAAAGTTGTCCTAATCTTATATCATTATTAACAACTAATAAAATGCCTATAAATATTATAATTACAAAACCAAGTTCATCTAATATTTTCATAAATAATAATTCTATATTATAAACATTTTCAAATTTAGTCATTTCTTTGGATAAATCAACTGCTTTTTTTCTAAATTTAGATAATATACTATCCCTACAATTACAACCATTTATATAGTCATATGCATTTATACTTTCAACCATATAAGATGTTGTTAGCGCTTTTAATTCTGTACATTTAAAAATGTAATGATTAATTATTTTACTAAATAAAAGCATAATAAGTATATAAATTAATATAAACACAATTGTTAATATAAATAAATTGAAATTGATTAAGTATATAAATACAAGGGCTACAAAAATAAGTGGGATATCAATAATAGTAACTGTTACCCTATTTATAAAATCTCTTACTGAACTAATATCATTTACTTTAGATACTATCTCTCCTGTTGTATTTTTTTTATAGTGACTATAGGGAAGATTTATAATATCAGTAAAACTACTTAAAGATAAATTTAAATCTATTTTTTGATTTAATAATACTATTAATTTATTTCTAATATATTCAGAAGCAATTTTTATAATATATATAATAATGAAAATTAAAAATACCAATATTAAATAAATTTTAGAATTATCAACCGCATCAAATAAAGTCTGCATATAAAATGTAGTTATAATAGATAGAAACGTTATAATAAAAGAAATCGTAATTGTGTGAATAAGTTCTTTTTTTAAAGGTTTTAATAAATTGTATAAAAATTTTAAAATACTAGGATTAGTTTCATTTATTACATTTCTGTTTGGATATAAAAATATTATGATATCTTTGTATATTTTTTCAAATTCTAAATATGATAAAATATAATTTTTTCCTATTGGATCTTTAATATATACTTTCTTTTTGTTAAAATTGATTTTTTCTATTACAACAAAATGTTGATATTTACCATCTACTAGCACATATGCTATAGCTGGAAATATTGTATTTGAACTATCTAAGTTATCTAACTTGCATCTGTTTGCATAAGATGTAAAACCACACATTTTTGCTGTTTCTATTAGATGATACGCAGTTGTACCTGATTTATCAGTCTTACATAATTCTTTTAATTTTTCAATTGGTACATTACCTTTATAATGTTTTATAATCATCAAAAGACATGTTGGTCCACAATCTTTAAATCCATCTTGAGTAATTAACTTCATTTTCACCTCCCTACTAGTTATATTGTATAAAAATATATCATTTCCTTTTAATAAACAAAAAAAAGTAAAATTTTTTTACTTTTTATATATACTCACTATTTTATCACCATATTTTTTAGATTTAACTAATTCATAATTACAAACAATATCATCATTAATATATTCCAATACTAAAATACCATCTTTATTTAAAATATCATATTCATATATATATTTAATAGCATCATTTAATAAATTTCCTTTATATGGTGGATCTAGTAATATTAAATCAAATTTTATATTATTATCATAAAAATACTTAAGGGCATTTATATAATCTTTATTCAAAATCACCTTATTTTCAATATCCTTAGTATTTTTATTTATAGTATCTATAGCCTCTTTACTAAAATCATTAAAATAACAAATTTTAGCACCATTTGAAATAGCTTCTATCCCAAGTGAACCACTACCTGCAAATAAATCAAGTACAATACTATTATTTATCTTATTTTGTATACTTGCAAACATAGATTCTTTAACTCTATCCATAGTAGGTCTAGTTCCGTTTATATCAAATCCTAATAACTTTTTACCTTTATATTTTCCACTAATTACTCTCAAAATAATCACCTACTTAAATTATAACAAAAAAATTGCAATTTCTTGCAATTATTTTTTTAATACCTCTATAGCTTGACGCATTTTTAAATCATATTTAACCATTTCAATTCCACCAAATTGTTTTAAAAATTCATCTTTATCCATTTGATACTTTAAAGCTAAATCTTCTGCTTCTTTTAAAGCTTCATCATCAGTTACTTCAATTTTTTCTTTTAATGCAACTTCTTCTAGTAAGAAACGATATTTGATTCTATTAGTTGCCTCAGGTCTCATTTGTTCTTTTAAAGCATTTTCATCAGAATTTGTAAATTTATAAAACATATCTAAAGTAATTCCTTGCATTTTTAAATTTTGTTCATATTGTGAAATCATTCTATCTAATTCATCTTTAATCATCGCATCAGGAATTTCAACTTTCATATTTGCAGAAGCTTTATCTAATAATTCATCAATATATTTATTTTCACTTTCTGCTTCTTTTCTAGCTTTAATATTTTCTTCTAATTGAGCTTTTAATTCAGTTTCATTAGTAATACCTTCCATTTGTAAATCTTTAAAAAATTCTTCATTTAATTCTGGTAGTTTTTGTTCTTTAATTTCATTTAATTTTACTTTAAATACTACTTTGGCACCTTTTAAATCTTCAGCATGATAATCTTCTGGAAAAGTTAGGTCAATATCTCTTTCTTCACCTTTTTCCATACCAATTAATTTTTCTTCAAAACCTGGTATAAATGTATTACTACCTATTTTAAGAGAATATCCTTCACTTTTACCGCCTTCAAATGGTACACCATCTTTAAATCCTTCAAAATCAATTACAGCAATATCGCCGTTTTCAAGTTTACCTTCTTTTATAACATTTTCAACATATCTTTCTCTAATTTGATTTAAAGATTCCTCTACTTCTTCTTTAGTTACTTTAACTTCTTCTTTTTTTAC
>CAQHJP010000090.1 GCA_948801035.1 uncultured Bacilli bacterium | reverse complement strand
GATTGATAAGATGTATATTAAATGAATTAAATATATTTGTTTTAACATTTGTTAAAATGAATATATTTTTTTAATTTGTAAAAACTATAAGTGTAAAACTTTTTGCAATTTTCTTGACTATATTTTTAATTTAGTGTATATTTAATATAGTAAGAAAAGTAAGGTGGTGAGATTTAATGAAAAAAGGATTTACATTAATTGAATTATTAGCTGTTATTATAATTTTAGCTGTAATCGCATTAATCGCAACACCAGTAGTACTTAATGTAGTTGATGCAGCTAAAAAATCTGCTGCAAAAGAAAGCGTATATGGTTATGCAGAAGCAGTAAAACTTGCAAGATATGAATACATGTTTGCTCATGAAGGTGCTGAACCTACTATGTCTGACTTAGGAACTATCACTCATGGTGGTGCTGCAGTTACATGTCAATCAACAACTATTACTAATGGAATGGTTGAATTAAGAAACTGTGAAGTTTCTAACTATAAAACTGTTAAATTTGATTATGATGGTAAAAATGTTACAGAAGCTAGCGCAAGCACTTCTTCATCAAGTTCATCATCAAGTTCAGCAGCTGCTTAATTATAATTTGAAATTTAAAATTATTATTTCATTGAAAATAATAGTTTTTTCGTATATAATTAAATAGGTGAGTAACATGAGAGAAAACATCAGAAATTTTTCTATCATAGCGCATATTGATCATGGTAAATCAACTCTTGCTGATAGAATACTAGAATTGACAGGTGCTATTACAGAAAGAGAAAAACAAGATCAATTACTTGATAGTATGGATATTGAAAGAGAAAGAGGCATTACTATAAAGTTAAATGCTGTTGAATTAAACTATAAAAATCATATTTTGCATTTAATAGATACTCCAGGGCATGTAGATTTTAATTATGAAGTATCAAGAAGTTTAGCAGCTTGTGAAGGAGCAATATTAATAGTGGATGCTGCACAAGGAATAGAAGCTCAAACACTAGCAAATTTATATTTAGCGCTTGATTCTAATTTAACTATTATTCCTGTTATAAATAAAATAGATTTACCTAATGCAGATGTAGAAAAGGTAACTAAAGAAATTACGGATACTTTAGGATTTAGTAAGGATGAAATCATTTTAACCTCAGCTAAAAATGGGATTGGAATAGCTGAATTATTAGATGCTATAATTGATAGAATTCCAGCTCCTAAAGGAAATGTTGATGATAAATTACAAGCTTTAATATTTGATAGTTATTATGATGCATATAGAGGTGTAGTCGCACTTATAAGAGTTGTAAATGGTAAAGTTAGAGTAGGGGATAAAATAAAACTTATGGCAACTGATAAAGTACTTGATGTTGTAGAAGTTGGAATTAATACTCCAAAAGAGGTAAAAAAAGAATTTTTATCTGTAGGAGATGTTGGATATTTAACAGCATCTATTAAAGATATAAGTGATATTAAAGTAGGAGATACAATTACTCTTGCAAATGATCCAGCTGCCTATACTTTGCCTGGATATAAACCAATGAAACCGATGGTATTTTCAGGTATTTATCCAATAGAAACTAATAAATATCCAGATTTAAGAGATGCTTTACTAAAACTTAAGTTAAATGATGCATCGCTTGAGTTTACACCAGAAACATCTAAAGCTTTAGGTTTTGGATTTAGATGTGGATTTTTGGGTCTTTTACACATGGAAATAATTAAAGAAAGAATAGAAAGAGAATTTGGTATAAATCTAATTGTTACATCACCATCTGTTATTTATGAGTTAACTAAAACAGATGGTACAAAAATATATATCGATAGTCCTTCAAAAATGCCTGATAAAGCTAAAATAAGCGATATTAAAGAACCTTTTATTAAAACATCTATATTTGTTCCAAGTAATTATATAGGACCTATTATGGAATTATGCCAGGATAAAAGAGGAAATTATATATCTATGGAGTATTTAGATAAAACAAGGGTAAATATACATTACGAAATACCTTTATCAGAAATAGTTTATGATTTTTTTGATAGACTTAAAAGTATATCAAAAGGTTATGCATCATTTGATTATGAGATAATAGGATATAAATCAAGTGATTTAGTTAAAATGGATATATTATTAAATGGAGAAATAGTGGATGCTTTAAGTGTAATTGTTCATAAAGATTTTGCTTATAAAAGAGGTAAGGGTATAGTTGAAACACTTAAAAAAATAATACCAAGACAACAATTTGAAGTGCCTATTCAAGCAAGTATTGGTTCTAAAGTAATAGCAAGAGAAACAATAAAAGCAGTTAGAAAAGATGTTTTAGCAAAATGTTATGGTGGAGATGTATCTAGAAAAAGAAAACTTTTAGAACAACAAAAAGAAGGAAAAAAGAAAATGAAAATGGTAGGACGTGTTGAGATACCAGAAGAAGCCTTTTTAGCTGTTTTAGAAGTTGATAATGATTAAGGGAGAATTTAAATGATAAATAGTAAGTATGATTTAATTATAACAAATATAGCTGAAAGTGGATTTAATGCATATTATACAAAAGGCATTAATATGAAATTATCTGATGGCGTAACTGTTATAGATATTTATAAACCAGGAATGTGTCCTTATAATAAAGAAGAAGTTTATAAAGATGCTATTATTAGAGTAAGTGGTAATTCTAAAAATGTATTTACTTATTCTGATATGAAAAAAATGAATCAAGCTATAGAAGAAGCAATAGATTTTTTAAATAAAGAAAATGAAAATATAATTGATCGTGAAAAAGAAAGTACGTATGAACATATGAAAGCTCCACAACTAGAACGTAAAAAAACTTCTGCAATAAAATTTCAAGACTTAGAAATTGGTGGAGTATATCTTGATGAAAAAAATAAAAAATGGATTTTTTTAGGTCAAGGTACATTAATGGAAAATGGTGTACAACAAAATTGTTCTAATAGTGGACTAGATTATGCAGAGTACATGTATATGGAGTATGAAGAAGAAAAATTAGAAATAATAAATACTAATGAATTTAAAAGTGAGTATTTTCCTCATCCAGGTACCTATGCAAGTAAAAAAAGATTTTTTGAAAAATATTGTCAGTTACCAGTTAACTTAAAAGCTCCAATAATACTTAATTGCGGATCTGCTAAATTCATATGCATGCATGGTGTTAAGCCTAAATCATATTATGATCAGATGGCATATGATGCTAATGGGAAAACTATATAATGCAAGCAAAAGATGTTAAAGTATATGAATCATTTGAAAATAATTTAACGCAGTTTAAAAGGTTTTATAGTTTTTATAATGATTCTGTTGAAAAGTTAGAATTATCTAATTTCTTAAATTCTACTATTGATGTTGATTTAGAAAATAATGTAGATAATGTTATTTATGGAGTAGTAAATGGTAAAATAATAAAAAAATATAAAGTAGTATTAACATTTTTAAACCTTAGAAATAACAAAGATTATATTGTTTACACTGATTGTGAAAATGATTCAAATGGTAATAAAAAAATTTATAGTGCAGTATATGATATGGATAAAAATGATATTTTTGTTAGTTTTCTAACTACTTTAGATGAATGGACAGATGTATGCCAAGTTATGGATGCAATTTTCTTATTTAAACATTAAAGGTAAATAGTATTTACTTTTTTTTTATTTTTGTATATAATATTTATCCATAGGGAGGTTATATGGAAGAATTAATATTACAATATAAAGAATTAAGTTTAAAATATCCTGAATTATGTTTTAAATATAAAGATGAAACAAATGAATTTATTTTAGCAATTGTTACAAATA
>CAQHJP010000089.1 GCA_948801035.1 uncultured Bacilli bacterium | reverse complement strand
ATACCGATTAAAAATATTAGTAATTCTATTAAAAATTATAAACCAGAAATAGGAAGACTTAATATAAAAAAAGATAAATATGAAGTAATTGATGATAGTTATAACTCTAGTTATGAAGCAGTAATACCAGTTTTAAAAACAATAAGAAAATCTAAAAAATATAAATATATAATATTAGGAGATATTTTAGAATTAGGTTCTTATAGTAAAAAATACCATAAAAAAATTAACAAGTATTTAAAAAAAATAAAAAATAAAGAAGTTATTCTTATAGGAACAGCTGTTAAATATATAAAGGGAATTAGATTTGAAAATGTAGATGATATAAATGCTTATTTAAAAAATAATTTAAAAGAAAATTCATTAATATATATCAAAGGTAGTAGAAAGATGAATTTAGATAAAATAAAAATTTAAAATATGGTATAATTAATTAGGTGGTTTTATGAAAATTAAATATGAACTTAAAGCAAATGACAATAAAGCTAGATATGGAATATTAAAAACAAATTATGGTGAATATGAAACACCTATGTTTATGCCAGTTGGAACTTTAGCTAATGTAAAAACTTTAACTATAGAACAAGTTAAAGAATGTGGTAGTGCTATAGTTTTATCTAATACGTATCATTTATGGTTAAGGCCTGGTGAAGATATAGTAAAAAAAGCAGGTGGGCTTCATAAATTTATGAATTATAATGGTCCAATACTAACAGATAGTGGTGGATTTCAAGTATTTTCACTTGCAAAACCTAAAAACATTAGTGAACAAGGGGTTAAATTTAAAAGTCATATCGATGGAAAAGAGTTATTTTTAACTCCAGAGTTAAGTATAGAAATTCAAAATAAATTAGACAGTGATATTGCTATGAGCTTTGATGAATGTCCTCCAGCTTCTGCTAGTTATGATTATATGAAAGAAAGTGTTTTAAGAACTCTTAGATGGGCTAAAAGAGGAAAGGATGTACATAGTAATGAAATGCAGTCTTTATTTGGTATAATTCAAGGTGGAGCTTATGAAGATTTAAGAAAATTATCAGCTATAGAAACTGTAAAAATGGATTTTGATGGATATAGTATAGGTGGAGTTGCTAATGATGGAGAATCTAAAGATGATATGTATAGTGCTATAGATTATTCTATACCATATATACCTATAGATAAGCCTAGATATTTAATGGGAGTTGGAGATCCTATTGATATATTAGAAGGTATTTTAAGGGGCGTTGATATGTTTGATTGTGTGCTTCCAACAAGGCTTGCAAGACATGGGAATGCTTTTACTAAACATGGCAAAATTAATTTAAAAAATGCTAAATATAAAGAAGATTTCACACCACTCGATGATTGTGATTGTTATACTTGTAAAAATTATACTAAAGCATATATTAGACATTTAGTAGTGTGTGGGGAAGCTTTAGCCGGAACACTTTTATCAATACATAATATAAGATTTTTAATTAAACTAACTGAAGATTCTAGAGAAGCAATAAAACAAAATAGGTTTTTAGAGTTTAAAGAAAATTTCATTAAAGAGTATAATACAAAAGTTGACTAAGAGGTGTATTTAATATATAATTATATTTAGAATAAGAGGGATTTAAATGAAGAAAACAATATTATTTTTAATGAATGGATTTGGAATTGAACAAGTAGACTCATATAGTGTTTATAGTAAAGATTTAATGCCTAATTTAGATTCTTATACAAAAAATTATTTATTTTCATCAATTGAGTGTAAATATACTAATTTAGATGATGGACTTTTATATTTTTCAACAGGTGCTAAATTACCACTTACATATTCTTTAATTGATAGAATTTACAACGATTTTTCATCATCTAAAAATTTTAATTTTTATTTAAAAAATATTAAACCTGATGCTAATATACATATTTATGCTTTTATTGAAAGTGATAGAGTTTTAGAACATTTAAAATCTTTTACTAATTTTCTAAATAAAAATACAAGTAGTAAAATTTTTATACATTGTGTACTTACATCTGATAATATTGATAACTATAAAGAAGTAGAAAAAATAATAACAAGAATACATTATGATTTTAATAATTGTAAAGTAGCAACGATTATAGGCGAAGAGGTACTTAAAGAAGAAAATCAAACTGGCTATATGAATATGCTTAAAAATGAAGTTGGAGAAAAATGGAAAGAATTAAATAAAAAATTTACAAGCCTATATAATTCTAAAGTAGCGCCTCGTAATATGAAAGAATTTATTATGAATGAAAGTTTTAAATTAGAAGGTAATGATAATTTCTTTTTCTTCAATTATGAATATACTAATATAGAAAATTTTATAAAAAATATATCAAATATTACTGATACAAATCAAATGTATTCTTTATTTCCAATAAATGGAATTAAATATCCAATGCTTGCTTATCCAAAATCAGGAATATCATCTTTAAATTCTCTTAAAAAAATAAATTGCAAAGCACTAGTAGTTTCAAATTCAAAAAGAATAAATAAAATAAATTATTATTTAACTGGTTTATCAAATGTTTTATCTAATAATTTATATTATATTAAATCAGATAATGACTTTTTATCAAATGAGAATAATTTAAAAGCTATTATGGATGATAGCTTTGATTTAATAATTATAGATTATCCTATTGATACATTTGCTACTATTCCTGAGATTAAGGATGAATTAAAAAAGATAGATGATATTTTAAAAGTTATGGCAGATTATGCAACAGAGCGTGATTATACGTTATTTATATCTAGTTTATACGGAATGAAAAAAGAACTTCCTTATGATAATTTTACTAGATATTTAGTAGATTTTTCAACTAAAGTTCCATTTGTAGTAATAGATAAAGTATTTAAAAAAGATAATTTTAGAATTGATATTGGGGATACTTATAATTTAGCGCATACTACATTTACAAGTATTTCATCTAAATATTCAAATGGTAGTGTATTAATTAAGAAAAAAGGATTTAAATTAAAAAAATAATGTTGACTAATTATAAAGTTAGTTATAAAATATAATGCGATGACGAGCTTGGAAACTTAGAGCAATATAATAAATGAGATCTTCTAAAATAAGTAAGGTGGAACCGCGAGTAATTCGCCCTTATAAGTTTCAGAAGTTTTTGTTTTTTAAAGGAGGGTTTATGGATAATATAGAATTAATAATTTCATTAGATAAAACTTTATCTAATCTTTGTTTGAAATTTAATATAAATAAAGATAGCAGTGTGATATCTAATACGGATGGTGTAAAAATAATTAAATCAAGTTTAGATAAAATATATTTATCTAAATTAATAAATTTAAATTTTAAAGATAAAAACATATATGCATCTATTAAAGATGAATTAGAAGGATATAATAAATCAATAGGATTTATATCAGATGGTTTTAAAGTATATTTTACTGATGATACAATTGAAATGTATTCTGATATTATTATGCTTTTAGAGAAAAAAAGACTATTAGACTCATTTAGATTTATAAAAAAAATTATAACTTTAAAACAACTTTCTAAATATGAGATATCAATTTTAGATGGAAGTAAAAAAGAAGTTATTTTGGAAGATGTAATTTCTTATATAACAGGCGATATTAATAAAAGTGAAGTTAATGAATTAGAGATATCTATTGATAATTTTGTTAAAGCATATGGTCTTTTTGATAGTGTTAGTGTGTTATCTGATAAAATATGTGCATCAAATAATTCAAAATTAATTATAAATGGTATTAATAATTGTCCTAATCTAAAAGATAAAATAATTAGTTTAATGAAGGAGTGATTTTTATGAATAT
>CAQHJP010000088.1 GCA_948801035.1 uncultured Bacilli bacterium | reverse complement strand
AAGATTATAAAGTATTTATTGGTAAAACTAAAAAAGGTGAAATTGATTTTATTGCCTCTAAAAATAATTCATTTAAATATATTCAAGTGTGTTTAGATTTGTCAGATGAAAATACAAGGAATAGAGAATTTAGTGCTTTTGATGACATTGAAGATTCTGCAAAATACATAATTACTTTAACAAAAAAAGACTATTCTAACAACGATGTTAAACAAATTAATATTTTTAACTTTTTAATGAATGATGATTTTTAATATAATCTGTCATTGATTATTGCTAATAAAATTAGAAAATGTTAAAATTATAATAGAAATTGAAAAAGAAATAATTAAACCTAATGAAAAGGTAAAGTGTTTACGCTTAGATCAACAAATACCTTATGGTGATTTAAATATCTTTAAATAAGAAAGTTGTAGATAACTATCACTATCTCGCATCATATTAAATGATACTAAAACTTTTGATCGAGTTTGAGTTTTATTACTTTTTACTTATAAAATTTTATAAGTAATAACAAAGGTGTTGATGAATACTATGAAAAAATATGTACTAAAACAAAATGATATAAATTCTAATTATTTTCATTTTACATATAAGAAAAATTTGGAATCTATTAGCTCTAAAGGACTGATACCAAATATAGGATATAATGCTAGAAATATAGAAAAAACTAAAAAAGTATTTTTTGTAGAAGGACTTGATAATCTACTTATTTTATTTGACTGTTGGATTAATGCTCTATACTATATTCCTATTATTCCATTTATTTATAAATTAGGAGCTTTCTTTTTAAGACATAAATGGTTTCCAAATATAATAGGAGATAGTTATTTTAAAGTCTTAAAAGTAAGCAAATTACATCAAAAAAGAGCTTTTAAAAAACTAGATGAAATATTAGATTATGGAATACTTTTGAATTTAAACTTGGAAGAAAATATTGATTTTAAATATGATGATAAAGATGAAATAAAATCTCGAGGTTATATTAAAAGGCATTTAGAAGTATGTGGCTATTCAGAAAAATATTCAAATTTAAATAGTAATGTAATGGACAAATGGAACATGCATACGTTAACAAATCACGTAGTTAGTAAAGAAAAGATAAAGATTTGTTATTTAGAAAATGGTAGCTCTAATCTTA
Organism: uncultured Bacilli bacterium; assembly: GCA_948801035.1. Classification (GTDB taxonomy): domain Bacteria; phylum Bacillota_I; class Bacilli_A; order RF39; family UBA660; genus Faecisoma. The sequence continues at coordinate 2,680 of CAQHJP010000088.1, read as the reverse complement.
GAGATATATTTAAATATTGTTTACAAAATACTAAAATAGATCTTAAAAATATTTGTCCAGAATTATATAGCTATTTAAAATATAAAGGTTATGAAGAGGTATTAAATGGAAAAAAGCAACATTAAAAATATGGATTTTAATTATTTAATTGAAATAGGATTTAAAAAAAATCAAATTTCTTTAATTTGTGATTTGGTTAATAGAGGTATTGTGGAACAACTATATACTAAAATTCATTTTCCTTATCATAATATAGAACATATTGAGAGGGTATTATGTTATTGTATTTGGATATTAAATAAGAAAATTAATAAAGGTGAAGATTTAAAAAATACAGATATTTTATTATATTCTGCTTTATATCATGACTGTGGTAGAAATTTATTTGTTTCTAATAAAATGCACGGAATTATAGGGGCACAACTAGCTAGAAAAAAATTAAAAAATGATTTTGATAATATGAATTTAAATTCAATAGAACTTCTAATCGAAACCCATGCTAAACCAAATGATATTATTGATTTTAAAAATTATAATTTTAATGATATTGAAAAAGAAAACTTACAAATATTATCAAACATCTTAAAAGATGCTGATGCATTAGATAGAAATAGAATCAAAATATTTAAATTTGCTAATTGTAACCCTAATTATTTAAGAACCAAAGAAGCAAAAGAAATATATACTATCAGCAATATATTCTTACAAAAGTATGAAGAAGCAAAAAGATAGTTAAAAGCAATTATATCATATTTATAATTAAATATCGTATAATTGTTTTTTTCTATAAATACTATATGAAAAAAATAAATTTTGTAGTATAATACTAATCAAATTATTCATGGGGGATTAATATGAAGTTATACATACAAATAATTAAACTATTATTTAGTAAATTTATTTTAAGAAAAAATAATGGAGTAGTAATAAAAGATTTCTCTGAAAAAATGGGTGTAGTATATATTAAATTAGCTTAAATGTTGGCAACTCAAAATTTTGGTAATTTATTTACTGAAAATGATAGAAAAATGTTATCAAGTATTTGTGATGATTGTAATGAAATTGAGTATGAGGAAATCTTAAAAATTCTAAAGCAAGAGTATGGAACAGATTTAGAAAATATTTTTTCTTTTATTGAAAAGAAACCTATTGGCTCTGCATCTGTATCGCAAGTTCATAGAGCAATACTTAAAACAGGTGAAGAAGTTGCAATAAAAGTAAAAAGAAAAGATATCACTAAAACAATTGATGAAGATATAAAGCAAATAAGGAAAATTGTCCATAAATTTGGTAAGTTTGTAAATTTTAGTAATTTTACTGGTGGAGATTATGCACTTGATTTATATTTAAAGTGGATTGAAGAAGAAACTGATTTTGATCATGAAAAAGAAAATATTAAGTTATATCAAAATTTTGCAAATAACGTTAATGGAAAAGTAAATGGAACAAAGCAAATTAAAGTACCAAAACTTTATGAAGATTACTGTACAGAAAATGTAATTGTTATGGAATTTATTAAAGATAAAACGATTAATAGTCTAGAATTAACTTTTGAAAATAAAAATAAAATTACAAATGCTTTAAATAGTTATATTAAATTAAGTTTTTATGCACTTTTTAATGATAAGCAAATTGTTTTTCACGGAGATCCTCATAGTGGAAATATTTGTATAGATGAAGATGGAAATATTTGCTTTTTAGATATGGGATTATTATGTGCATTAAGTGATACTGATGCAAAATTATGTAGAAAATTCTTTTTAACTGCATACTCTGGAGATTACGAAAAACTATATAATATGTTAGTTTCGTATGGTAGTATGAGTGAAGAAAAAAAGAAATCATTTAAAGAATGTTGTAAAAAATATTGTGAAGAAGTAAGAAAAAAGGAAGTTACTTATTATTTTATTGATATGATTAATGTATGTTTAAATTATGAGTTTGTACCACCTACATTTTTGTTTAATATGGCTAAGGCATTTGTTTGTTTAAATGGTATTAGTAATTTTTCTAATAATAAGTGTAGTGCAAGAGAATTATTACAAGAAATGACTATGGAGTTTTTAGTAAAAAGAAGTTTAAAAGATTGTCAGAATATTGTAATAGATAGTCTATATATAGCACCTAGCGCACTAGAAAATATTACAAAATATGGTCTTGTTAATACTATTGCTAAAGCAACTGATAGCAAAATAGCAAAAGATGTAAATAAATCTTTAGAAAATTTAAAAGAAATGTTAAATTTAATTAAATCGTATAGTTACGAAAATCAAGATATAAATCAACCACAAAGAAGTAAAACTTTATAAAAACAATCTTAAATAGAAAGAAGTTGTTGTAATGGATTATACTTGGAATAGTAAAAAACTAAAAGAAATGCAAGATAAACTAGTTGATTTATCTAGTAAAGGAAATGAAGATGCTATTAATGATTCAATTACTCTTAAACTTATGCAAAATAAAATGGACTTACTTTCTGATGCTGAATTAGAACTGATGGAAAAAAATAATGATTATGCGAAGAAAATAGCAAATGATACTCAAAATGTATACATGATAAAAAAATATGCCAAAGATTTTTTAGGCAAATCTTTAGCTGTTGATTGTTTTATATCATCATTTGACTTATCTACAGATGATTATTTAGTTTTAGTGCATGATTTTTATAAAACTCATAGTC